>NZ_JAAGPK010000169.1:0-16132 GCF_017104685.1 Burkholderia sp. Tr-20355
TACTGTCCCTTATGTTTTCTTTCATGCAGAGGACGGCATGCACGCTCGCTGTTCGTGACTGCAGTTCGCACTTGTGCTCTTCCGCGCTGGCGGCGACGCGCTGGACCTCGTGCTCGAACGCGCGCCGGAATTCGGCGCGCTGGCGGAAACGCTCGAACCGTGGCGTGCCGATCCCGCCGCGTTGCCGGTCGTGATCCGCGCGCGCGGCGGCCGGCTGCTCGCGGATTTCATCGGCGCGGCCGGCGAGGCGGTCGCGCGGCGCGTGCGCCTGAAATTCAACCGCGCGATCGACGACGAGGCGCCTTACTGGCTGAACCGCGCCCAGCGCGACCAGTTCGGCGAACTGATGTTCCTGTTTCTGATTCCCGAGAGGCTTGCGTCATGGGACTGGCTTTTCTGATCACGAGCGACAACCTGCAGCTGCTGTCGGAGCGCAAGGTGCTCAAGGAGCGCGAGTACGCGGCGCTGCTCGATGCGTCCGCGGTGATCGCGACCGCGCATGAAGAGGCCGCGCGCATCGTCGCCGACGCGCAGCGCGAATTCGACAAGCGCCAGGCGGCCGGCTACGACGAAGGGATGCGCCGCGCGCAGCGCGAGCAGGCCGCGCAGGCCTACGCGCAGGCGCTTGCCGCCACGCGCACGATGGAGACGATGAAGGATGCGATGGCCGATATCGTCGTGAAAGCCGTGCGCGCGATCGTCGGCGAGATGAGCACGCAGAAGCTGTACGAGGCCGCGCTCGCGCGGATCGCGCCGCTCGTGCGCGACGAGGCGTTTCTGGTCGTGCATGTCGCGCCCGGCCGCCAGGACGAGATGCGCGACGCGCTCGACGGCGCGTTCGCCGGACAGTCGAACCGGCAGAAGATCCGCATCGTCGAGGACGCGCGGCTCGAGCGCCACGCGTGCACGGTCGAGACACCGTCCGGGCGCATCGACGCGAGTCTCGACCTGCAGATCGACGCGCTGCGCCAGGCGATCCGCCGCGATGCGCTGAAGGGCGCCGCGCGATGAACGCGCCGCTCGACGATCCGCAACCGTTCGGCGGCGACGACGACGGCGCGCCGTTCGATCGCGGCCGCCTCGTCGGCGAACTCGACGCGGGGCTCGCGTTCTTCTCGCCGGTATCGGTGCAGGGTCGCGTCAATCACGCGGTCGGGCAGATCCTGAACGCGACGGGCATCCGCGCGCGGCTCGGCGAGATCTGCGAGCTGCGCACGCCGAACCAGCCGACGCTGCTCGCGGAGGTGGTCGGTTTCTCGCGGCAGACGACGTTGCTCACGCCGCTCGGCGACGTGGCCGGGCTGTCGCCGGAGACGACCGTCGTGCCGTCCGGGCGCGAGCATGTGTTTCCGGTGGGGGACGGGCTGTTCGGCCGGGTGCTCGAAGGGCTCGGCCGGCCGCTCGACGATCGCGGGCCCGTGACGGGCGCCGCGTGGGTGTCGACGCAGCAGGACCCTCCGAATCCGCTCGCGCGCAAGATGATCGACACGCCGTTTCCGACCGGCGTGCGCGTGATCGACGGCCTGATGACGCTCGGCGTCGGGCAGCGCGTGGGCATCTTCGCGCCGTCCGGCGTCGGCAAGAGCACGCTGCTCGGGATGATCGCGCGCGGCGCGCAGGCCGATGTGAACGTGATCGCGCTCGTCGGCGAACGCGGTCGCGAGGTGCGCGAATTCATCGAGCACAGCCTGTCGCCGGAGGTGCGCGCGCGGTCGATCGTCGTCGTATCGACCTCCGATCGCCCCGCGATGGAGCGCGTGAAATCCGCGCTGGTCGCGACCGCGATCGCCGAGCACTTCCGCGACGCGGGCAAGCGCGTGCTGCTGCTGGTCGATTCGCTGACGCGTTTTGCCCGCGCGCAGCGCGAGGTCGGCCTCGCGAGCGGCGAGCCGCCGACGCGGCGCAGCTTCCCGCCGTCGACGTTCGCGGTGCTGCCGCGCCTGCTCGAGCGTGCGGGGCAGGGTGCGCACGGGTCGATCACCGCGCTCTATACGGTGCTCGTCGAAGGGGACGAGGAATCGGACCCGATCGCCGAGGAGGTGCGCTCGATCCTCGACGGCCATATCGTGCTGTCGCGCAAGATCGCGCTCGCGAACCGCTATCCGGCGATCGACGTGCTCGCGAGCCTGTCGCGCGTGATGCCGCTCGTCGCGAGCCGCGCGCACCAGCAGGCGGCCGCGCGTGTGCGCGAGCTGATCGCGAAGTACCAGGAGATCGAGCTGCTCGTGCAGATCGGCGAGTATCGCGAAGGCAGCGACCGGCTCGGCGATCTCGCGCTGCGCGCGCGCGACGCGATCGGCGCGTTCTGCGCGCAGGCGTCGAACGAGGACGTGCGTTTCGATGCGCAGCTCGCGAAGCTGATGAAGCTGGCGAACGATCATGTCTGAAGCCGACGACCGCCTCGTGCTCGCGACGCTCGCGCGCCTGAAGCGCGTGCGCGAGATGCGCAGCCAGATCGCCCGCGTCGCGGCCGCGCGCCAGCAGGGCGTCGCCGCGCAGAGCCGTCGCGCGCTCGATGCCGCGCAAGCGCAGCTTG
Source organism: Burkholderia sp. Tr-20355 (assembly GCF_017104685.1). Classification (NCBI taxonomy): domain Bacteria; kingdom Pseudomonadati; phylum Pseudomonadota; class Betaproteobacteria; order Burkholderiales; family Burkholderiaceae; genus Burkholderia; species Burkholderia sp. Tr-20355. The sequence continues at coordinate 2,537 of NZ_JAAGPK010000169.1, forward strand.
CGCAACAGGTTGCCGCGAAGGCCGCGATCCAGGTGCGGCTCGCCGACGATCTGCGCGAGGCGCGCGCGCTGCAGGAGGCCGCGGCCGATACACGCACGTTCGACCGCCACATCGGCACCGCGAACGCATCGGTGAACCAGGCCGCGCACCTGCATCGCGGCCACGAGGCGACGCTCGCCGACCTGCAGCGCGCCGCGCGCAAGGCGAAGGCCGCCGAGGACAAGCTCGAGAAGGCCGGCGAGAAGGCGCTGCAGGCGCGCGCCGCCCGGATCGAGCGCGACGCCGACGAAGTCGCGGACGGTTACGCGGTGCGGCGTTTCTCGACGGCCGGCGCATGGGTGGCCGGGGCGGGCGATACGGCCGGTCATGGGTCCACGCCGCCTGAAGCGGCCGCCGCGTTCGATGCGGAGATGTCCGACCCGGCTGGCGAGCCCGCGGCCGACGATGCCGCGCCGCCCGCGGCCGCGGAGCGCCGATGCTAGACCAGGCCGCGGGTTTCAACGACGTCGCGGGCACGCTGCGGCCGCTGCTCTACGTGATGCCGCGCCTGTTGCCGGTCATGTTCGTCGTGCCGGTGTTCAACGAGCAGATCATCACGGGCCTCGTGCGCAACGGGATCGCCGTCGTGATCGCCGCATTCGTCGCGCCCGCGATCGATTCCGCGCAGGTGGCCGCGCTGCCGTTCCTGATGTGGTGCCTGCTCGTCGCGAAGGAGGCGGTGGTCGGCATGCTGCTCGCGGGCGCGTTCAGCGCGGTGCTGTTCGCGATCCAGGGCGTCGGTTACCTGATCGACTTCCAGACCGGCAGCGGCAGCGCCGCGTTCTTCGATCCGATGGGCGGGCACGAGGGCGGCCCGACGTCGGGATTCCTGAATTTCGTCGCGATCACGCTGTTCGTCACGGCGGGCGGCCTGCAGGTGCTGGTGCAGCTGTTCGCGCAGTCGTATGCGTGGTGGCCGATCGGTTCGCTCGGCCCCGATTTCTCGTCGATGCTGCAGACCTTCATCGTGCGGCAGACCGACACGATCTTCGAATGGATGGTGAAGCTCGCGGCGCCGGTGACGATCGTGCTGGTCCTCGTCGAGCTCGGCATCGGCCTCGTCGGGCGCGCGGTGCCGCAGCTGAACATCTTCGTGTTCTCGCAGCCGCTGAAGAGCGCGCTGGCCCTGCTGATGATGATGCTGTTCCTGCCGGTGGTGTACGCGTCGCTGCATTCGCTGCTGAGCCCCGACAGCGGGCTGATGGCGCTGCTGCGCGCGCTGTTCGCCGCGCACGGCGGCGGCTGAGCGCGGCGGCGCCGACATGGCCGAAAAGGACCAGAAGCCGACCGCGAAGCGCCTGCGCGAGGCGCGCGAGAAAGGCGACGTGCCGAAGAGCGCGGAGACGATTTCGTCGGCGTTCTTCGTCGGCGTGTGCGTCGCGCTCGCGGTGGGCATCGGTTCGCTGTTCGCGCGGCTGCAGGCGCTGTTCCGGCTCGTGTTCGACGCGGTGGGCGCGGCGGACCCGGCCGCGCGGCTCGCGGTGCTGATCGACGGCGCCGCGCGCGACTGGGCGACGCTGTCCGCGCAGATCGTCGCGGCCGGGTTGCTGGCCGGGCTGCTCGCGGGCTTCGTGCAGGTGGGCGGCGTGATGGCGTGGAGCCGTCTCGTGCCGCAGCTGTCGCGGCTCAATCCGGCCGAGGGCATGAAGAACCTGTGGTCGCTGCGCAACCTCGTCAATCTCGCGAAGATGCTGCTGAAGACGGCGCTGCTGGTCGCGACGCTCGGCTGGCTGATCGTCGAGTCGCTCGACCCGGCGGTGCAGTCGGGTTTCACGCGGCCGGTCTCGATCCTTGCGCTGATCGTGAAGCTGCTGATGCTGCTGTTCGGCTGGGCCGCGCTGATCTACATCGTGATGGCGCTGATCGACATCGTGCACCAGCGGCACGAGTTCAACCAGAAGATGAAGATGTCGATCGACGAAGTGCGGCGCGAGCACAAGGAGGACGAAGGCGATCCGCACATCGAGGCGAAGCGCCGGCAGCTCGCGCGCGAAGCGCAGTTCGCGTCGCTGCCCGACCGTATCGGCTACGCGTCGGTGGTCGTGTATTCGCCGCGCGTCGCGGTGGCGCTCTATTACGGCGGGATCGGCACGCTGCCGTGGGTGCTCGCGCGCGGCGAGGGCGACGCGGCCGAGCGGATCGTGCGGCTCGCCCGCGACGCGTTGCGCCCGACGCTCGCGAACGTCGGGCTCGCCCAGGCGCTGTACGAGACGACGCCCGAGAACGGCACGATTCAGCCGCAGCATTTCCGCGAGGTCGCGCAGTTGCTGAAATGGGCGACCGGCGGGGGGTGACGCGGCGTGGCGCGGTGGCGGCGAGCGTTTGTGCATGCCGCCCTTATTTCCCGCGCGCGTCGCGCATCGGCCGTCCGTTCCCGTTCGATATGGCCCCTTGGCGGGGCGATCCGCCCCCGGGGCTTGACGCGGGTTTTTTTCCGGATTTCGTCTGCGTTCACCAGTGAATTATTGCTGATTTATTTCTTCGTAATATGGCCCGACCGTCACGCCCGACGGCGGCCGCGAGTTTGCGCGGTACATGACGGAACAGGTCAACAGGGGCAGACAAATCAAATGTGCGGAATCGACGGCTTTCTGAATAGCGTCGCCTTCGATGAGGAGACAGCGCGCGGCACGCTCGCGCGAATGACGACGAGCCTCGCGCATCGCGGGCCGGACGGGCAGGGGATCTGGGTCGACCCGGAAGCCGGCATCGCGCTCGGCCACCGGCGACTTGCGATCCTCGACCTGTCGGTGCATGGCCGACAGCCGATGGCATCCGCGTGCGGCCGCTACGTCATGGTCTTCAACGGCGAAATCTACAACCATCGCGAACTGCGCGCGGAGCTCGAGCGCGCGGGTCGCGCACCGGCGTGGCGCGGCCACTCCGACAGCGAGGTGCTGATCGCGGCGATCGTCGCGTGGGGTATCGAGGCAACGTTGCGCCGCGCGACCGGCATGTTCGCGTTCGCGCTGTGGAATCGCGCGTCGCGCGTGCTGACGCTCGCACGCGACCGGATCGGCGAGAAGCCGCTCTACTACGGCCGGATCGGCGACGCGCTGGTGTTCGCGTCCGAGCTGAAGGCGCTGCGCGGTTATCCGGGTTTCGACGGCGCGATCGATCGCGACGCGCTGTGCCTGTACCTGCGTCAGTCGAGCGTGCCTGCGCCTTACACGATCTATCGCGGCATCCACAAGCTGCCGCCCGGCACCTACATCCAGTTCGAGCATGCGCGCGACACGCCGCGCGTGCGGGCGTACTGGACGCTCGAGCAGACGATCGAGGCGGGCCGTGCGCAGCCGTTCGAGGGCAATGCCAACGAAGCCGTCGACCAGCTCGACGCGATCCTGCGCCGGGCCGTCGCGCGGCAGATGGAAGCGGACGTGCCGCTCGGCGCGTTCCTGTCGGGCGGCATCGATTCGTCGACGATCGTCGCGCTGATGCAGGCGCAATCGTCGACGCCGGTCGACACGTTTACGATCGGCTTCCACGAGGCCGGCTACGACGAAGCCGGTTACGCGAAGGCCGTCGCGCGCCACCTCGGCACACGCCATACCGAACTCTACGTGACGGCCGACCATGCGCTCGGCGTCGTCCCGAAGCTGCCGTCGATCTACGACGAGCCGTTCGCCGATGCGTCGCAGATCCCGACCTTCCTCGTGTCGGAACTGACGCGCCGGCACGTGAAGGTGAGCCTGTCCGGCGACGGCGGCGACGAGCTGTTCGGCGGCTATACGCGCTACTTCCTGACGCCGCGCCTGTGGCGCAAGCTGCACCGCGTGCCGGCGGCCGTGCGGGCGCGCATCGCGGCCGCGCTGCATGCGCTGCGGCCCGATCACGCGGACCAGCTCGCGGCCGTCGCGCAGGGCGCGTGGGGCGGCGTGGAGGCGCGCGACACGGCGACGCGCATCGGCGATCGCCTGCACAAGCTCGGCCACGTGATGACGGCCGAGAGCCGGATCGGGCTGTACCGGCTGCTGATGTCGTCGGTGCATCATCCCGAGCGCATCGCGCTGTCGGGGCAGGAGCCGCCGACGCCGCTCGACACGGTGTCGGCGTGGCCCGCGCACCTGAGCTTCGCCGAGCAGGCGATGGCGATCGACACGCTCACCTACCTGCCGACCGACATTCTCGCGAAAGTCGATCGCGCGGCGATGGCCGTGAGCCTCGAGACGCGCATGCCGTTCCTCGATCATCACGTCGTCGAATTCGCGTGGCGCGTGCCGGCGTCCGTGCGCTTGCCGGAAGGGCAGTCGAAGGCGCTGCTGCGCCGGCTGCTCGACCGGTACGTGCCGTCCGCGCTGATCGACCGGCCGAAGCAGGGCTTCTGCGCGCCCGTCGATCACTGGCTGCGCGGCGCGCTGCGCGACTGGGCCGAGGCGCTGCTGCGCCCGTCGCGGCTACGCGAAGAAGGCTTCTTCGACGCGACCGCGGTCGAGCGGCTGTGGCGGCAGCACCAGACCGGCCGGATGAACTGGCAGCACCCGTTGTGGACGGTGTTGATGTTCCAGGCGTGGCTGGAACATCAGCGGGCGGCGTGATGCGGCGTGATATCGGCGCCCCGCGGACGGCACGCCGATATCAGCCCACGATCAGAGGCGTGCCGACCGACAACTGGTTCGGATCGCGTGAAACCGACGGATTGAGCTGCAGGATCTCGTTGAGTGCGAGCGTATCCTGCTCGCCGCGCGGCATCGCCTGCTGGTCGGCGCGCGACACGTGCGCGGCGTCGAGCAGCGACTGGCGATGTCGGTCGGCGATCACCCACAGCGAATCGCCGGCCACGACGATATAGGGCTGCGGCGACCCGGACGGTTGCGCGGTCGACGGCGTGGCGCTGGCCGACGGCGAAGCCGGCGCGGCAGGCGAGGTACCGGGCGACGCGGTTGTCGAAGCGCTCGGCGCGGCGCTGGCCGAAGGATGGGTCGAAGCGCTCGGCGACGCGCCGGGCGCGAGATGCGATTGCGACGAATTCGACTGATTCGACTGATTCGACGCGCCGGACCCCGAGCCGAAGAACGTCGTCCACAGACCTTCGATCAGCTTGTACGCGAACGCGCCGACCGGAATCAGCACGACGGCCGTGGGGATCTTCTTGATCAGCGGCGTCGCGTTCGGGAAATGCGTGTTCAGACGCCCGCCGAGCAGCAGCGCGGTGGACACGCCGGTCGCGATGGCGAGATCGTAATGGCCGCCGCTCCACTGCACGCCGGTGCCGAGACCGCCGTACGCGACGGCCATGAAGTCGCTCGCCGAATCGGTGAAGCGCACGATGCGGCTGCGCTTGTCGGCATTCACGCGGTGCGCGCCGATCGTATAGACGAGCCCCGCGTACGTGGCACCCAACGCACCGCTCGCGATGGCGGCCGAGCCGTAGGCGAGATCGAACGCGCCGTGCGCGTGCACGACGCCGCTGATGCCGACCGCGAGCGTCGCGGTCGATGTGATCGCGGCGCCCGCGCGACCCGCGATCCCGAACAGGTGGCGCGGGTTGCCGGTATGGAGCTGCTGCAGCGACGTGCCGCCGACGGTGCCCTGCATCTGCGCGAGCACGTCCGCGGCGAGCGCCTTGATGTGGGTGGTCGCGTCGTCGAAACTCATCAGCCCGACGCGATTCAGTTCGACGTACTGCGCGGCCAGCGTCCGCGCTTCGTTCGAGATTTGCTCCAGCTGGGCGCGCCGGTTCTGGCCGTAATCGTGCGCGCCCGAGCGCAACTGCCGCGACAGCGTCACTTCGAGCCGCGTGAGGACCGCCTGCGCGGCCTTCGGATCGCCGGCCTGCAGGCTGCGCACCGCGCCCTGGTGCATGACCTGGAACACGCGGCCGAGACGCGAGCCCAGCAGGAACGACGACGTCGCGCTGCTCAGCATGTCGTGCCGCAGCACGTGCGTCGCACCGAGCGTATCGGCGATCACGAGCGCGCCCGCCCCGGTGACGAGCGAGCTGAAGCCGATCGACTTCCACAGCTCCGCCTTGCGGAACGACGGCCGGTGCACGCGCAGCGCGTTGATCTGCGCGAGCGCCTGCAGTTCCTCGATCATCTTGGCCTGTTTCGGGTTCGCCGCGATCTGCCGGCCGACGCTGATCGGCTTCGACGGATCGTTCTTCAGCGCTTCGCGCTCGACCACCGACTGCCAGTAGGCGCGACTGTCGGCCAGCGGCCCGGCGGGATCGGCGCTCGTCACGACGGTGCCGCGTGCCGGCGCGCGGCCGCCGGCTTCCGCGAGCCAGCGTTCGCCGAAGCGGCGGGCGAGTTTTTCGGTGCGCGTGGCGGGCGGATGGTCGGCCGACGCCCACTGCGTCATCGCATGCTCGATCGTCGCCTTGCGCGCCTGGTTGACGAGCGCGGTCGTGTTGCGTTCGTACAGTTCGCTGCGCAGCGTCGCGAGCGCGTCGTCGGACAGGCCTTTCGACTTGCCGATGCGCGCGATTTCCGCGAACAGCACCTGCTGCTGGTTCGCGAACGCCTCGGGGCTCACCGGTTCGAAGACGCGCGTGAGCGCGTCGGCGCCGTGCAGCCGGGCGAACTTGCCGTGACGGTCGGTCTGGTAATAGTCGACGATCCGTTCCGCCAGCGCCCGCGTCAGGTCCTGGTTCGCGATGAAGTCGGTCCCGTGCGTGCCGTACGACAGCCCGACGTGCAGCCAGTCGATCGCCTTGCGGTCGAGCAGCGCATCGAGCAGCTCGACGTGGCCGGCGCCCGGCACCGGTTCGAGCACGGCGTCCCACCCGTGAAAGCTCAGCATCACGTTCGGCGCGGGTGCGCCGGGGTGATCGTGCGACCAGCGCTCGAACGACGTCATGAGCCGCGTGTATTCGGCGTAGCTGTCGTTGGTGCCGGCGATCGTGCGGCGGTCGTCCGCGGACACGAGCGGGCGGCCGGCCGCCGCTTCGAGACGAAGCTGGAAACCGTAGCGCGACGCCGCGGTGAGCCATTGGTGCAGATGCGCGATGTCGTCGAGCTCGAGCGTGCGCGTGGTGCCGTCCGGCGCCTCGCGCGTGATCGTCGCGTCGGCCTCGTTGTAGCGCGCGCCGATCGGGGAACCGAACTGGCGGGCGCGCCGGATGAACGCCGGGTCGTGCTTGCCGCCGCGCGCGGCCGCGAGCGTGTGCGGATCGACCGGAATCGACACCACCGGCATCGCGCCGCCATATTGGTCGATGTAGCGCACCGCGAGCGCCGGATCGTCGCGCAGGTTGAACGCACGCGCCATCGGTGCGACGCGGTCCTGGATCTCGGCCGGCGCGCGCACGAACGCCTGGATCGCGCGCTTGTCGATCATGCGTGCCGCGCTGTGGCGCGTGGCGTACGCCTGCATCCACTTCACGAACCGGTTGTGATCGCCGTGTGGATCGGCGACCGGCCCGCGCGACGGCATGCTCGACACCTCGCGCGCGAGACCAAGGGGGATGCCGAGCGCTTTCAGCATCGGTGCGTCGGCCAGGATCGTCTGCGGTTCGTCGGTCAGCGCGAGGCCGCCGGCATCGGGCTGGTTCCGGCGTGCGGCGACCGCCTTCACGCGGTCGACCGTCGGGAACCAGTCGGCCACCTTGGCGGCGCCGTAGCGCATCACCCATTCCGCGACCGTGCTCGAACCCAGGCTCGGCTGGTATGGCCGCAGCGTCAGCGGTTTGGCGGCCGGCGTTTTCGGCGGCTTCGGCGCGGCCGGCACGTTCGACGCATTCGACGCATTCGCGGCGTGGCGGCTGCGCCGGCCGCCCTTGCCGCGCAGCGCATTGCGCACCCGGCCGGCGGGGCGGGTCGTGCCGCCGCCCGCCGGCTGCGCGGCCTGCTGGGCGGCGGCGAGGTCGGCCTGCGCCGCTTTCACGCGATCGATCTGGCTGGCGATCTGCGTGCGGATCCAGCGCGTCGCGAGGTCGAATTTCGCCGGCAGCGCATCGAAATTCGATTTCTCGTCGAGCAACTGCGTGAGCCGTTGCGCAAGCGCGGCTTTCTGCGTGGCGGTCGCGCGCGGATCGAACGCATCGGGCGCGAGCGTCGACAGCAGGAAGTGCTGATTCGCGCCGAACGGGCCGCGCCCGAGCGGCATCTCGTCGAGCGGGCGGCCCGCGTCCGGCCGGTCGCGCAATTGCTCGGCGTCGTCGTACCAGCGCGCGTTGCCGTCGCGGATCGCGATGATGCCGCGGCGCGCATGCAGCGATTCGGCGACCGGATGATCGGTCTCGTACACGTACACGTAGTGATCGCCGCGGATGGCCTTCAGCTCCAGCGCGCGCATCAGATGCAGCGTGTTCGCGCCGCTGAAGTCGATCGCGAGCTGTTCGCTGTCCGGGACGAGCTTCGGCGGCAGCAACGGACTGTCGGCGCCGTCGATCTCGGCGATCTTGCGGCGCACGCCGGGATCGGCCTTCGCGAGGCCGCGCTGCACGCGCGTGCCGAGTTTCTGCATCGGCGGCTTCTCGTCGCCGAGCGCCTTGCGCATCGCGGCCGGCGCGAAGCCGCCGTAGCGCTCGACCGTGTCGTGCGCGACGTCCGTCACGACGAATCGCACGCCGCGCCGGCCGCCGGACAGATTGCGCGCGCGCCGGCGGAACGCGGCGCCGAGATCGCGCGGTGCGATCGTCGCGTCGCCGAGCGAGGTCGACTCGTGATAGGTCCAGTCGTGCGCGGCGTTGCGCGTCGCGTAGCCGAGCACCTTGCCGGTTTCCTTGTCGATCGCGTAAAGCGTCGCGCCGTCGCCGGCCGCCTTCGCCGCCTGCTTCGGCCGGCGAAAACGCGGCGCGTCGGCGAGCGATTTCAGCGTCGTGACGACGCTCGCGTCGGGCGTCGCCGCCGCCTGTTCGGCTTCCCAGGTGCGGCCGTCGCTGCGCCCGGTGATCCGCGCGGCGCCGCCGTACTCGCGCAATTGCGCGAGCGACACGGGCGACACGTAGAAATCGACGTCCGCCCGTTGCGCGCCACCGTTGTCCTTCAGCGCGCGATAGACCGCGTCCGGGATCGGCGCGGCCGGATCGGCGGACGCCTTGTCGACGAACGTACCGTTGCCGTCGGTGCGCATGCTCGCGATGAACTTCGGCTGCGCATGGCGCGCCTCGACGGACGCGTCCGGCCGCGGTTCATGCTCGGCGATCAGCACGTGCGCATTCGTGCCGAACGCCTCCTTCATCTGCTGGAGCGACGCGAGCTGCGAACCGTCGATGCGGACCAGGTCGCGCTTGCCATGCGAGGCGAGGTGATCGAGCGCATGCCGGCGGCTCGCGGCGTCCGCCGTCGCGGCGGCGGCCGGCACGTTCGACGCCGGCTGCGGCGCGGGCGCCGGCATCTCGCGCGGCACGCCGCGCGCATGCATCGCGTCGGCCTGGTTCGCGTAGTACGCGCGATAGTTCATGTGGCCGGGCACGGACGGCGCGGCATCGCCGAAGGCGGCCGCGAGCCGGCGCAGCCCGGCTTCGTCGCCGGGCATCACGTGGTCGGCTTCCCGTGCGATCGCGTCGGGCAGGCGGGCGTCCCGGGCGATGTCGATGCCGCCGTCGTCGAGGATTTCGCGGCGCACCGCGAACGCGTTCGCCTGCGCGCGCGCTTCGGCCATCAGCGCACTGTCGGTCAGCGCCTCCGGCGACGAGCGATCGAGCGCGAGGCGGCGCGTGATCGTCTCGACCGCGTGCTGCGCTTCGTGGGCGAGCGTATAGACGAGCGTGCCGGTGCCGTGGAACTGCCCGTCGAGCACGATCCGCTGCTTCGCGGTATCGATCCGGCTGCCGCGCCCGGGCCGGCCCACCACGATTTGCCAGCCGGCCTCGCCGGCCAGCGCGACCTGCTGGCGCAACAGGCTCGAGCGGTCGATCAGCGCATGAGCGGCCTTCGGCAGCGGCGCGCCGCCGAAACGCATGCGGATGCGCGTGATGACGGACGGCTTCTGCACGAATGCGTCGGGCGGCAGGTGTTCGGCGATGCCCGGATGCGCGAGCTCGATCGCACCGCGCGCGATGCCGTCCTCGAGCGTCACGCGCAGCGCGCCGATCTCGCGGACGATGCCTTCGACGTTCAGCTTCGGCGCATCGGTCATGACCGTCGACGGGTCGCTCAGGTAGAAGTCGCCATGCGCGTCGAACACGCCTTCGAAGTCGTAGTACAGGCGGTGCCGCGCGGTGATGTCGCGCGCGCGGTCGAGCTGCGCGAATGCGTCGCGGGTGACGCGCGCCGGCAGCACGCCGGCCATCACGTCGTGGCTGCTCAGCGACGCGAACGGCGCGTACATCACGGCCACGCGATCGAAGGCCGCGAACGGGCCGCCGACCGTGAGCGTGCGCAGCCCGTGCGCGCGCAGCGCCGCGAGGCCTTCCTGTTCGAGGCGGATCGATTCGATGTGACCGAGGATCGCGCGATTGTCGGTGCCCAGGTAGAGGCCGATCGCATTGCGGCGGCCGAGTTCGAACACGGTCTTCTCGATGCCGGCGCCGGTTGCCGCGCCGGTGAAGCGCTCGACCGGCACGCGGGCGGCCGGATCGCCGCTGACGTGGACGCCGTTGCCATCGACGTCGAGCGCGCCGAGGTCCGGGCGCAGGTGCGGCGCCGGATCGTAACGCAGCCACGCGTTCGTATGGCCGAGCCGTGCCTCGGCACCGAGCCCGACCGCGATCGTCGGCGGGGCGTAGACGGGGCGCTGCCAGACGTTCGCGAGCCACGCGGCGGCGTCGCGGCCGTTGCGTGCCGAGAGGATCACCGACGAGCCGGGCAGGCCGAGCACCGAGCGGTGCGCGAGCGTGACCTCGACCGGCGTGTATGGCCGGCCGTCCGGATCGACGAGGCGGCCTTGCGCGTCGGTGACGCCATGCACGATCACGATGCGGCCGTCGCGGTCGTAGGACAGCGGGCCCGAGCGGTCGAGCGTCAGTGCGTCGACGCCGGCTACCGGCTTGCCGTCGAACGGCGACGCCTTCACCGGACGGGCGCGCGACCATGCCGTTTCCTCGGCGAGCGTGGCGGCCGTGTCGCGCGGCGCCGGCATCGTGACCCCGGTACGCCGCGCGGCCTGCGCGTGGCGCCGATACAGCTCGCCGTAGGTCACGCCGCCGTCGAGCGATGTCGGGCTGTGCTCGAACGCGTCGGCGAGGCGCGCGAGCGAGGCGGCGTCGCCGGGCCGCGCGCGGCCGTATTCGTTGGCGATCGCCTCGGGCAGCGCGACGTGGCGGCCGATGTCGACGCCGAGATTCGCCCGGATCTCGTCGCGCACCGCGAACGCGTTGACCTGCGCGCGCGCCTCGGCGAGCAGCGCGCTACGCACGTAACCCTGCGTCGAGCCGTAGTCGAGCCCGAGCGTGCCGGTCGCGGCCTCGAGCGCGTGGCGGGCTTCATGCGCGAGCACGTAGACCATCGATCCGGTCGACCGCAGGCCGCCGTCGATCGATACGCGGCGCCGCCGCGTATCGATCTTGCTGCCGCCGCCGGGCTTGCCGCGCACGACTTTCCAGCCGGCGTCGGTGCCGAGCCGAAGCTGCTGAGACAGCAGGCTCGACGCGTCGATCAGCCGGTACGCTTCCTTCGGCAGCGGGGCGCCGCCGAAGCGCATCCGCACGCGCGTGATGACCGACGGTTTTTGCACGAACGCATCGGGCGGCGGCGTTTCGGCGAGCCGCGGATGCGCGAGTTCGATGTTGCCGCGCTCGAGGCCTTGCGTCAGCGCGCGCTCGATCACCGCGAGCCGCTGCAGCGCGGTGAAGTGCTCGCCCGCGCCCGTGCCGATCGGGCCGGGGTCGCTCAGCAGGAAATCGCCGCCGCGCGTGAAGAGGCCTTGCAGGTCGAAGCCGATGCCCGTGCGTTCGACGACTTCGCGAATCTGCCGGATATGCTCGAGCGCCGCGCGCGACACCACGCGCGGCAGCGCGCCCGTCTCGAAGCCGTAGCTGTGGAACACGCCCAGCGGCCGGTACAGCACGGCGACGCGGTTCAGCGCGGAGAACGGACCGTGCATCGTCACGGTCTTCAGGTCGTACGCGGCGAGATCGTCGAGTGCGATGCTCTCGTCGATCGCCGCTTCGATCTGGCGGGCTTCCGACGTATGCGGGCCGTGGTCGTAAACCGCGAGCGCGGCATCGTGGCCGAGCGCGAACACGGTTTTCTCGCCGCCGGCGCCGAGCAGTTCGCCGACGTGACGCTCGACGTCGATCCGCGCGGCCGGATTGCCCTCGACGTGCACGCCTTCGGCGTCGGCCGCCAGCGGCCCGAGATCGTGCGGTGCCGCGGGCGCCGGGTCGTAGCGGCGGAACACGCCGGTGTCGAGCAGCGCCGCGCGTTCGCCGACCGCGTGCGGGGGCGGCGCATACACCGGCCGCTGCCACAGGTTCGCGAGCTGCGCGGCAGCCGCATCGCCGCCGTGCGTCGCCGACAGCACGATCGAATAGCCGTCCTTGATCAGGAACGACGGCGCCTGGTCGAGCGCGTATTCATGCACGCTGGCCGGTTGTCCACCCGCGAGCAGCGTGCCGTCCGGCAACGTGTCGGCATGCAGCATCAGCACGCCTTCGTCCTGCAGCATCGTGAAGTGGCGGCTGCGCGCTGCTTGCAGGTCGGCCGCGGCAGGCACGGGCCCGTCGCCGAACGGCGACGCATAGTCGGCATGCGCGCGGCTCCAGGCGACGCGTTCGTCGAAGCTGCGCACGCCGCGCGGCGCGTCGGCGGTCTCGTGCGTTTGCGGCGCGGGCATCCGGCGCGGGATGCCGCCGCGGCGCTTCTGGCGCGACCATACGTCGTCGTAGAAGTCGCGGTAGGTCTCGCCGTCGCGGCCCGACACGGGCGCATCCGCGAATGCGTCGACGAGGCGTCCGACCGTGCCCGCGTAGTCGTGCGACGGCGCGCGCCACGCGGCGCCTTCGCGCTCGATCACATCGGGCAGGCGCACATGCGCGGCAATGTCGCCGCCACCCGCGAGCTTGATTTCGTAGCGTGCCTCGAACGCGTTGATCTGCGCGCGCGCCTCGGCTTCGAGCGCCTTGCGCGTGAAGCGGCTGCGGTTGCCGTAGTCGAGATTCAGCACACCGGCCATCGCCTCGACCGCATGGCGCGCTTCGTGCGCGAGCGTATATGTGATGCTGCCCGGATGCTGGAGCGCGCCGTCGATCGTCACGCGACGCTTGCGCGGGTCGATGCGGCTGCCGCCGCCGCGCTTGCCGAGCGTCACGCGCCAGCCGGCGTCCTGCAGCATGCGCAGTTGGGTGGCGAGCGTGCCCGACTGCATCGCGAGCGCCTGTGCGGCTTCGGGCAGCGCCGCGCCGCCGAAGCGCATCTGCATCCGCGTGACCCAGCCCGGCTTGGATGCGCCGGGGTCGGGCGGGGCGGTCTCGGTCGTTTCGGGGTGCGCGGCGGCGAGTCCGATGTCGTCGTTCGCCGCGGCGCGACGTTCGCCGCCGGTCGGTGCGGGTGCGGTCGGGTCGCCCGCGTCGTCGATCGCGCGCGTGCCGCGGTCGGCCGCGGCCGTTTCCCGCTCCGCGTTCCGCTCGGGCGCACCGGGGCGTTCCGGCCTGACGAGCACGAGCACGCGGTTCGGCGCGCTGAACACGCCGTCGAGCGCCTTGACCGGCTCGGGCGGCGCGGCCGTACG
>NZ_JAAGPK010000170.1:0-16035 GCF_017104685.1 Burkholderia sp. Tr-20355
GCGCCGCCCGGCCAGTCCGCGTCGGCCGCGCCGCGCCGCTGGTCGGCCGGCCGCGCGGCGCGCTCGGTCCATTCGCTGCCCCAGTCTTCGGGGCCGACGTCCTCGCTCGCCAAGCGGCGGGAGGCCGATTCATGGTCTTCCTCCGGCCAGCGCGCCGGGTCGTCCGGGATGCCGCGCGCGCCGTACCGTCCGGGATATCGTCGTTGCATCGTGTCCCTCCTTGATCGCGCCTGCGCCGCGCACGGCCCCATGCCGGGTCGCGGCGCGCGTCGTCCGGGTCGAACGCAAGTCGCGTGCCGGTATCGCCGCCGATGCCCGATGCATCCATGCCGCATCGCCGCCCTGCCGCCGGACGCCGCGACCGGACGCATGCGGGCGCGCCAATCTGCAACGCGATTGCAGTTTTTGCGCGCCGGGCATCACGACGCGCCGCCGTCGTCCGGTTCGGCGGGGTCGTCCGCTTCCCGCGTGCCGCCGGGCTCGCTCAGCCGCTCGGTGCGGTCGGGTTCGATGTCGGCACCGTCGTCGAACGTCGAATCGCCGTCGGCCGACGCACGCTCGCCAGTGCCTGTGCGGTCCGTGTCGCTGTCGAGCGACGCGTCGCCGCGTTCGAGCGCATGCTCGTCGAGCGGCGAATCGATGTCGAACGGATGGCGCCGCGCGCCGGCCGTGTCGCTGCCGCTGTCGGACGAGTCGCTCGGCCCCAGCGCGCGGCCGTCGCGGCCGCGGGTGGCGTTGTCGTCGTCCGGGCCGGCCGGTTCGTTGTCGGGGTTCAGCGTGCTGTTCATGTCGATCTCCTTGCATGGCTTGCCGTCGCGTGCGACCACCCGGCCGCCGGCCAACCGGCAGACGGAATGGTCGTGCAACCGGCGTGCCGCGTCGGGCGGCCGGCCATCGTTCCGGCCGCCGCGGCGGCGGATGGCACAGCGGATGCGCGCCCATTGATCAGGTGAATCGAGTTCCCTTATGCTTTCCGGGATGCCAATCCGATTCCTGTCGCCGCCGCCGGTTCGCCCGGCGGCGGCCGGGCAGCGTTTGCCTGCCCGCCTTCGATCCGCCGTAACGCAACGATGAATAGAGACGACGCTGATCCTCGCTCGCATCCCACGCCGCCCGGCTTGCCCGACGCGCGCGACCTGCTGCATCGCTTCGCCGAGTTCCGTTTCCAGACAGTGGTCAGCTCGATCACCGATTACGCGGTGTTCATGCTCGATCCGCACGGCAACGTCGCGACCTGGAATGCGGGTGCCGAGCGCATCAAGGGTTATCGCGCCGCCGAGATCGTCGGCCAGCACTTCTCGCGCTTCTATCCCCCCGACGCGATCGCGGCGGGCCGGCCGTCGCACGGGCTCGACCGGGCGGCCACGCAGGGCCGCTTCGAAGACGAGGGCTGGCGCGTGCGCCAGGACGGCTCGCAGTTCTGGGCGAGCGTGACGATCACGCCCGTGCACGATCACGGCAACCAGCTGTGCGGCTTCATCAAGATCACGCGCGACATGACCGAGCGCAAGCGGCTCGAGGAACTCGAAGCGTCAACGCACCGGCTCAGCGTGTTCATCGCGATGCTCGCGCACGAGCTGCGCAACCATCTCGCGCCGCTGCGCCATTCGGTCGGCATCTTGCAAAACCTGCCGGACCCGGCGCCCGCGCTCGCCCGCTGCCGCGACGCCGTGGATCGCCAGGTCGGACAACTGACGCGGCTCGTCGACGATCTGCTCGACGTCGGGCGCATCACGGCCGGCAAGGTCGCGCTCGACGATCGCCCCGTCACCGTGCGCGACATCGTGTGTCGCGGTGTCGAGAGCATCCAGCCGAAACTGGCCGCGCGCGGGCAGCACATCCACGTCGATCTGCCGCCCGAGGCCGTGCTGCTGCACGGCGACGACGCGCGGCTCGTCCAGGTGCTGCACAACCTGCTCGACAACGCGTCGAAGTTCTCGCCGCACGGCGGACGGATCGACGTCGGCGCGCGCACGGAAGGGCCGGTGGTCGCGATCCGCGTCACCGATCACGGCGTCGGCATCGCGCAGGGCGCGCTTGAAACGATCTTCGACCTGTTCGAGCAGGAAGGCGCGCCCGGGCGCCGGCCGGTCGACGGCTTCGGGCTGGGTCTCGCGATCTGCCGGACGTTCGTCGAACTGCATGGCGGACGGATTTCCGCGGAAAGCGCCGGGCCCGGCCGCGGCGCGACGTTCACGGTGCGCTTGCCGATCGACCGGATGGGGCGCACGGAACGCGAGGGCGAGCGCGAGCCGGCCGCCCTCGCGCAGCCGGTCGCCGCGCCGTTGCGTATCGTCGTCGTCGACGACAACCGCGATTCCGCAGACACGCTCGCGGTACTCCTGGAGATGAAGGGACACGCACCGCGCGTCGCCTACCGGGCGGACGCAGCGCTGGCGCTCGCCCGCGACTACGTCCCGCACCTGATGATCCTCGACCTGACGATGCCCGACGTCGACGGCTTCACGTTGCTGTACGAACTGCGCGCGATCGATGCGCTGCGCGACACGACCTGTGTCGCGCTGTCCGGCCATGCGCGTGCGTCGGATCTCGCGCGAACCGAACGCGCGGGCTTCGACGACCATCTCGTGAAGCCGGTCGAGATGGCCGTGCTCGACGCGCTGCTGCAGCGCGTCGCGCGCCGGGTTCAGCGGACGCCCTAGCCGCCCGCGCTCAGGCCATCGCACGGCACATCGCCGCGCACGCTTCGCACGCGAGTGCGCAGCGGCGGCAATGGGCATGCGCATGCCGCTGGCACTCGGCCGCGCACAGGTCGCACGCGTGCGCGCACAGTGCGCAGACGCTTGGCGCGAGCACGCTGCGGCGCGCCATTGCACCCGACGCGAAGCGGCACAGCTGCGCGCATTCGATGTCGAGCGCAATGCAGTCGGCCAGCGCGTGCGTGTCGCGCTCCGCGAGGCACGCGGCCGTGCACGCGTCGCATGCATGCGCGCAGGCATCGCACGCGGCCATGCAGTTGTCGTATCGATCGTTCATCGCCGTCCTCCCGGTTTCGGTTCTCCGCGTCCTCATGGCGTCAGCTTCACCTTCATCCAGCCCGGCTCGCGCACGTCGAACGCGCGATACGCATCGATCGCGTTCGTCAGCGGTTCGCAACGCGTGAGCACCGACAGCGGATCGAACGCGCCGCTGCGTACCAGCTCGACGAGCGGCGGCGTGACCGTGCGGTGATTGCAGTTGCCCATCTTGATCGTCAGGTTCCGGTTCATCGCATCGCCCACCGGAAACACGCGCGACGCCGGCGGATACACGCCGATCACCGCGACGGTGCCGGCCTTCGCGACCGCGCGCACCGCCCACTGCAGCACCTGCGACGGCCCGTCGCCCGGTACCCAGTTGCGGCCGGCCGGGCGGCGGTGCGGCGCGATCGCCTCGACTTCCGCGTCGAACGCGCGCGCGGCGTCGCGATCGGCCGCGGCCGGCCCGTGCGTCGCGCGCATCGCGTCGACGCCCACCGCGTCGATCACGCGATCGACGCCAATCCCGCCCGTCAAGCGCAACACGGTGTCGACCGGATCGTCCTCGGAAAAATCGACGATTTCGGCCCCCTGCGCGCAGGCCATCTCCAGGCGCGACGCGATGCGGTCGACCGCGATCACGCGCCCGGCGCCCATCAGCTTGGCGCTCGCGATCGCGAACTGACCGACCGGTCCCGCACCGAACACGGCGACCGTATCGCCCGGCTTCACCTCCGCGAGCTGCGCACCGAAATAGCCGGTCGGAAAAATGTCGGACATCAGGATCGCGCGGTCGTCGTCGATCGCGTCGGGCAGCCGGATCAGGCTCGCATGCGCAAGCGGCGTGCGTGCATATTCGGCCTGCAGCCCGTCGAACGCGCCGCTGTCGGCCGGTCCCCCGAAAAACGCGGTGCCCGCGCGCGGGCCGCCCGGGTTCGCGACATCGCATTGCGCGGTGTAGCCCGCGCGGCAGTACGCGCAGCTGCCGCACGCGATCGTCGACGGGATCAGCACGCGGTCGCCGTGCCGCAAGTTGCGCACGTCGCGCCCGACCGCCTCGACGATGCCGACGCCTTCGTGGCCGAGGATCGTGCCCGGTTTCATCCCGCCGAGCGTGCCGCGCACCATGTGCAGGTCGGTGCCGCAGATCGCGCTGGCCGTCAGGCGCACGACCGCGTCGGTCGCCGCGGAGACTTCGGGATCGGGCACCGTGTCGATGCGAATGTCGCCGATGCCGTGAAATACGACTGCTTTCATGTCTGGCCCTCCTTGTCGATAGCGGAAACGGTGCATTTCACCGTTGAGCTGATCGAGCAAGGTATGCGCCTGCGCAAGACGCGCACGGCACCCTGTCGTGCATCGACAAACGGGCTTCGAGTTTCCGGGGAGCGCCTGTCGGCCCGATGCGTCAGTCCGTCGCCGCGCCGCGGCCGCCGTCGCGCGCGTTCGAGATCGCTTCGACGAGTTTCAGTTCGTCGTCGATCGACAGCGTCGTGTCGGTCACTTCGCCGCCGAATGGCGCCAGCGCCGCACTCAGCGCATAGATGTCGAGCTGCGTCGCGGCGAGCCCGAGCGAGACGGCGCCGGGGCGCGCCTTGCGCGCGGCGCGATCGGTCAGCGCGTCGTCCACCGGCCGCTCGCGCCACGCGTCGAGCGACGATTCGATGTGTCCGACCACGCTGTCGAGCAGCGATCCGGACGACACGCGGCCGGGATCGACCGAATGCGCGCGCAACTGTCCGTCGGTCGTACATTCGACGATCACGACGCCCGACAGCGCGACGACGTGCCGGTCGCGCAACGTGCCGAGTTCCGCCAGCGCGCGACGGGCGGCCTCCAGGTCGGGATAGGACAACACGATCAGCGTGTTCATCGACAACTCCATGCAATCAAACGGTCGCGTGCCGGCAGCCCGCGCTCAATGCGGCAGCCCGAACGCGGCCTTCAGGCTCGCGACGATCATCTGGATCGCGATCGCCGCGAGGATCATCCCCATCAGCCGCTGCGTGACGGCCGTCACGCGCGGCGACAGGTAATGGCCGATCAGCGGCGCCGACAGCAGCGAGACGGACAGCAGCACGAGAAACGCGGCCAGCCCGAGCGCGAACGCAAGCTCTTGTCCGGTCGTGAACGCGCTGTGCCCGAGCACGATCATCGTCGCGATCGTGCCGGGGCCGACCAGCAGCGGGATCGTCAGCGGATAGATCGCGACGCGCTCGGCCGCCGCCGGATCCGCGCCTTCGTCGTCGCCCGGCGCATGCTGGCGGCTCGGCGAACCATGCAGCATCGACAGCGCGATCAGCAGCACCAGCAGCCCGCCCGCGAGGCGGAAATCGTCGATCGTCAGACCGAACATGTGCAGGATCGCGCCGCCCGCGACGGCCGACACGATGCAGCCGATCGACACGCCGATCGCGGCCGTCAGCGCGACCTTGCGGCGCACGCCGTCCGCCGCGCCCTCGGTCAGCGACAGGAACACCGGAATGTTCGCGATCGGGTTCATGATCGCGAACAGCGCCGCGAACACCTTGATGGAAAAGGTCAGATCGAAGCCCACAGGCTTGCTCCCGTTTCGCAGGCCGAATCGAATGCGGAATCCGGCCGGTTTCCAGTGCGCGGCGCGCGCCATGCTGATACGATCGACGCACCGCGTTCACGCACGACGGAGGGCCCCGACCGATGCAAGCCACCGATACCTTCATGGATCACGAGATACGCGTCGAAGCGACGCGCAACGCAAACGGCGCGTGGGTCGCGCAGGTGCGGATCTTCCGCGACGGCGCGCCGGTCGACCTGCCCGCGCCCGAGCTCGTCACGCCCGAATGGCTCACGTGCGACGAGGCGCTGCGCGGCGGCATCGACCAGGGCCGCGTGATCGTCAAGACGCGCGACCGGTAACGTCGCGCGGTTCGCCGGCGCGTCGTCGGCCGGCATCGCACCGCGCGGGTCACGCATCGAAATCGAGGTCGCCGATCAGGATCTCGCGATCGCGCTGGGTCCGTGAGCTGAAATCGACCGGCAGTTCCATCTGCCAGCGCTCGATCGTGACCGGCAGCGCCGCGAGATAACGGTCGAAGCGGCCGTGGTCGGGCTCGGCGAGCAGACCGGCGATCGCATCGTCGCGCCACGCGAGCCGCGCATTCAGCCGGTTCGGCAGCCCCACCGTCGACGTGAGGCCGACGACGTCGACGCAGGTCGGGCTGCCCTGCCCGTCATGCGGCACGACGTCGACCTTCACGTCGCCGGGCGGGTACAGGCCGCGCAGGCGCGCGGCGATGCGCGGCGCGAACTCGGTTTCGAAACGGGCACGGACATCGGAATTCATCTCTTCTCCACTCCAGGTTGGTTCGTGTCGTCACGCCGCCGTCACGCGGCTGCAATCTGCTGCTCGAATGCCGCTTCCGCCTTCAGGCTGTCGAGATCGCGGCCGACCGTCACGACCGCGAGCCGCGTGTTGCCGCGCCAGTACGCGATCGAGCAGTCGTGCGCGCCGAGGTCGCCGTCGATCTCGACGCGGTCCCATTGCTCCGCATGCCCGACATAGCGAATCGTCAGGTCGTAATGCTGGCTCCAGAAGAACGGCACCGCGTCGAACGGCCGTTGCTGGCCGAGCATGTTGCGCGCGGCGACGATCCCCTGCCGCTCGGCCACGACCCAGTGCTCGACGCGAATCCGCTCGCCGGTCAGCGGATCGGGCCAGCGCGCGATATCGCCGGCCGCGTAGATGCCGGGCGCGCTCGTCCGAAGGAACCGGTCGACCGTCACGCCGCGTTCGACGGCGAGCCCGGCGTCCTGCGCCAGCGCCACGTTCGGATGCACGCCGATGCCGACCACGACGACATCGGCCGGCAGCACGTCGCCGGTCGACAGCGTCACGCTGTCCTGCGTGATCCGCGCGGGTGTCGCGCCGAGATGGAACACGACGCCGTGCGATTCGTGCAGCGCCTTGATCGTATCGCCGAGCGCGTCGCCGAGCACACGCGCCATCGGACGCGCATCGGGCGCGACGACCTGCACGTCGAGCCCGCGCGTGCGCAACGCGGCCGCCGCCTCGAGACCGATGAAGCTCGCGCCGACCACCACGCAGCGGCGCGCCGTTTTCAGCTTGCCGATCAGCGCGTCGCAATCGGCACGCGAGCGCAGCACGCACACGTGCGGCAGGTCTGCGCCTGGCACCGTCAGCCGGTTCGGCTCGGCGCCCGTCGCGAGCAGCAGCGCACCATATTCGACGCGGCTGCCGTCGGTCAGCTCGACCGCGTGCCGCGCGGGATCGATCCGCGCGACGCGCGTGCCGCACCGCACGTCGATGCGCCGGTCGGTATAGAACGACGGCGCGCGCAGCGGCAGCCAGTCGGCATCGGCCGTGCCCGCGAGGTAATCCTTCGACAGATTCGGCCGGTCGTACGGCGGATCGCGATCGGCGCTCAACAGCGTGACGGGATGCGGATAGCCTTCCTGCCGCAGCGTCACGGCCGCCGCGATCGCGGCGGCGCCGCCGCCGACGATCACGACCGACGCCGGCAGCCCGGCCGCTTCCGGCGCAGGCGGCACCGGTGCCGGCCGTGCATCGAGCACGACGGCGCGGCCATCGCGGCGTTCGACGCGCCAGCACGGCAGCCCGTCGAGCGCCGGTGCGCGCTGCAGCTCGCCCGTGCGCAGGCAGAACGCCGCGTGATGCCACGGGCAGCGGATCGTGTCGCCCACCAGCAGGCCGTCGGCCAGCGGGGCGCCGTAGTGCGGGCATTGCGCCCCCACGGCATACAGTTCGTCGGCACGGCGCACGAGCAGCACCGCCGCATCGCCGACATGGCCCTCGATCATCGCGCCGTCGGCGATATCGTCGAGCGCGATGCCTGCCGCGAGATCGGGGCGCGAAGACGAATCGTCGCTTGCGCTCATGACGTGGCTCCCGGAAAGTCAGGTAACGATCCCATTATCGACATCCCTCCTGAAAATAACAGGTACAGACGACCTCGCAGCGCACGCAAACGCGGACTGTAGCTTGTGCGCGATCCATGACGGGCGTAGAACGTCACCCACGTTGCGGCGCAACACATCCGCCACGCCGCACACGCGTCGCGCCATCTGCGCAATCCGCGTGCCGCCTCTCTTTCCTCATCAGGAGCGCTCCCGATGGCCACCGTTCTGTGCGTGCTCTACCCCGATCCCGTCGACGGCTATCCGCCGCGCTACGTGCGCGACACGATTCCGGTCGTGACGCGGTACGCGGACGGCCAGACCGCGCCAACGCCGGCCGGCCCGCTCGGCTTCCGGCCCGGCGAACTCGTCGGTTCGGTATCGGGCGCGCTCGGGTTGCGCGATTACATGGAAGCGCACGGTCACACGCTGATCGTCACGAGCGACAAGGACGGCCCCGATTCCGAATTCGAGCGCCGGCTCCCCGAAGCCGACGTGGTGATTTCGCAGCCGTTCTGGCCCGCGTACCTGACGGCCGACCGGATCGCCCGCGCGCCGAAGCTGAAGCTGGCGCTGACGGCCGGGATCGGCTCCGATCATGTCGACCTGGACGCCGCGGCGCGCGCGCACATCACCGTCGCCGAAGTCACCGGCTCGAACAGCATCAGCGTGGCCGAACACGTGGTGATGACGACGCTCGCGCTGGTGCGCAACTACCTGCCGTCGCACGCAGTCGCGCAGCAAGGCGGCTGGAACATCGCCGATTGCGTGTCGCGCAGCTACGACGTCGAGGGGATGCAGTTCGGCACGGTCGGCGCCGGGCGCATCGGGCTTGCGGTACTGCGCAGGCTGAAGCCGTTCGGCCTGCAGCTGCACTACACGCAGCGCCACCGGCTCGACCCGTCGATCGAACAGGAACTCGCGCTCACGTATCACGCCGATCCCGCGTCGCTGGCGAGCGCCGTCGACATCGTCAACCTGCAGATCCCGCTGTACCCGTCGACCGAGCACCTGTTCGACGCGGCGATGATCGCGCGGATGAAACGCGGCGCGTACCTGATCAACACCGCGCGCGCGAAGCTGGTCGACCGCGACGCGGTCGTGAATGCCGTCACGTCCGGGCATCTCGCCGGCTACGGCGGCGACGTGTGGTTTCCGCAGCCGGCGCCGGCCGACCATCCGTGGCGCGCGATGCCCTTCAACGGGATGACGCCGCATATCTCGGGCACGTCGCTGTCCGCGCAGGCGCGTTATGCGGCCGGCACGCTGGAAATCCTGCAATGCTGGTTCGACGGCAAGCCGATCCGCAATGAATACCTGATCGTCGACGGCGGCACGCTCGCGGGCACGGGCGCGCAGTCGTACCGCCTGACATGACGCCGGGCGCGGCGCGCAACGCACGGCGGTACGGTCAGTCGAGACAGTGCGCGGCGAGCTTGCCGACGGTCACGACCGCCTGTTCGATCTCCGGCGACCACGGGCTGCTGTAGTTCAGGCGGATGAAGTTCCGGTAGCTGTCCGCGATCGAGAACATGTAGCCAGGGCCGATCGTGATCCCCTGCTCCAGCGCGAGCTGGTACAGCCGCATCGCATCGACCTGCGCGGGCAGCTCGATCCACAGCACGTAGCCGCCCGCCGGGCTCGAGATGCGCGTGCCCTCCGGAAAGAACCGCGACACCATCGCCCGCATCAGGTTCGCCTGTTGCGCATACGCCTTGCGAATCCGCCGCAGGTGGTGCTCGTAGCCGTCGCGTTCGAGAAACTCCGCGATCGCCAGTTGCGGCAGCGACGGCGTCGCGAGCGTGTTCAGGAACTTCAGCTTCTCGACCTGTTCCCGATAGCGGCCCGGCAGCGCCCAGCCGATCCGGTACGCGGCCGTCAGGCTCTTCGAGAACGACGAGCAATGCAGCACGATGTCATGGCGGTCGAACGATTTCAGCGTGCTGGGATGCATGTTGCCGAAGTACAGTTCGTTGTACACGCCGTTCTCGATGATCGGCAGGTCGGCTTTCGTTGCGAACTCAACCAGCTCGCGCTTGCGCTCGTCGGGCATCTGAAAGCCGAGCGGGTTCTGGAAGTTCGGCATCACCATGCACGCCGCGATCGGCTGCGACTTCGCGATCGCGGCCAGCGCCGCGATGTCGATCCCGTACTCCGGATGCGTCGCGACCTCGATCGCCTTCATCCCCATCCGCTCGATCGCGTGCAGCATCGCGTAGAACGTCGGCGATTCCACCGCGATCGTGTCGCCCGGCTTCGCCACCGCCTGCAGGCACAGGTTGATCGCCTCCGTCGCGCCCACCGTCACGATGATCTCGTTCGGGTCCACCGACATCCCGTTTTCCAGGTAGCGGCGCGCGATCTGCCGAATCAGGCGCGGGTGGCCGGGCGGCAGCCCGTCCGTCACGCCCCACAGCGACTTGTCGCGGCCGGCCGCATACGCGTAGCGGTTCAGCTTCTCGAACGGAAACAGGCTCGGGTCCGGATACGGCGAGCCCAGCGGCACCGCGTCGTCCGTGCCGATCGAACGCAGCGTCGACAGCACGAGCCGGCTCACGTCGACCGACGACGAGATCGCGATCGGCTTCGACGGCCGCAGCTCGCGCACCGGCGCGTGGCCGTCGTCGCGGCGCAGGTTCACGAAATAGCCCGACTGCGGCCGGCTTTCCAGCAGCCCGCGGCTTTCCAGCAGCAGATACGCGTGCAGCACGGTCGTGATGCTGATCCGGTGCTGCTGGCTCGCCTGCCGCACCGACGGCACACGATCGCCGTGTCGATATACGCCCTGCCGGATGAGTCGCTCTACGTCGTTTGCAAATTTCTCGTAGAGCTTCATCCGCCTCGCCCCGCCAGCGGTGAACCGGCCGGCGACGCATCGGCGGCATGGCCGCGCCGATGCACGAAGCCGGATAGCGGCGCCGGGGAGCGGGTATCCCGGTTCGAACCTCGTCCGTTATCGAAATTGAAGGCGGATAGCAATGCGAATCTCATCAAGACAAGGTTCGGCATGCTACTGCGTCATTTCGACGAATGTAAGTGACAGTTTGGCGAGGAAACGCCAAATCCGGCCGGCGTGGTGAACAGATTCACACGCGACGGCGCGGGCCCGCGCAGGCCCGCGTGCCCTCACGCGTCGTCGACGTTGTCCGCGTAGTGGTCGATCGCGACCTTGCACTCGTCGAACACCACCGTCAGCAGCGCGATGTCGTTCGACTCGACCCACTTGCGGATCTGCAGGAACTGGCCCGTGCCGAGATCGGCGAGGCGGGCCGGATCGTCGGTCGTCACGTCGACGGTCGCGATCGCGCGGTTGCCGTTGCCGGGCAGCGGCGCGAGCGTCGCGGCGATGTCGAAGCGCCGGTAGGATTGATCGATGCGCATGCGGTTCTCCCGAATCGGTTCGAAAAAGGCGCGCTCAACCGAGCGCCTGACGGAAGACCTTGCCGCCGAATCCCGTCACGACGTTGTCGACCGAAAACGGCGTGTCTTCCTTCGCCTCGACGATGACCGCGACGCTACCGGGCGCGAGCCGCGCAGCCACCGTCTCGACGAAGCTGCCGTCGAGCAGCGCATTGCCGGCCGCATCGGCGAGGATGCCCGCACCCGCGCCTGCGGCCATGCCC
The DNA here is from genome assembly GCF_017104685.1 of Burkholderia sp. Tr-20355. Lineage (NCBI taxonomy): Bacteria > Pseudomonadati > Pseudomonadota > Betaproteobacteria > Burkholderiales > Burkholderiaceae > Burkholderia > Burkholderia sp. Tr-20355. Next base: position 11,519 of record NZ_JAAGPK010000170.1, read on the forward strand.
GTGACCACGCCGAGCGGCCCGGCAAGCAGGCCGAGCAGGCCGCCCGCGATCGCACCGATCACGCCGCCCTTGAACGGCCGGGATTCGGCCGCGAGCACCGCAAGCTTGCCGGCCGCGTCCTTCTCGACGACGACGCCGTTCTCGATGTGGAATCCTTCGTTCTTCTCCGACAGCGCCTCGAAATCGTTCGCGGCCTGGCGGGCCGTGTCGACGCTGCCGAACACGGCGACGATCAGTTGCCTGGTCATTCGATACCTCGCTCGGTTGGATGATCGGAAATGGCCGCCGCCCCGCGTGCGGCACGCCGGAATTCGCTTCAGATGCCGGTTGCCGCGACGCGCGCACCAACCGCATCGGCGTACGCGTGCGCGGCCGCCTGCTGCAGCGCCGCGACGGCCGGCGCGCGCACGCGTGCCGGGTCGGCATCGTACGCGTCGCGCGCCAGGCGGTACGCGTGCGACGCCGCGTGCTGCCGTTCGATCGCCTGTTTCGTGTCGACGTTCTGCGTGTTCATGCGGCGTCCTCCTGCGGAGACGGTGCGTTGATCGGTGGCTGGCGGCCCTTCACCTGCGCGCATGGACGTCGTCCTCGACATCGTCGACGTCGGCCGGGAAACGATGCTGACCGAAACTCAGGATCAGCACGCCGACCGCGAGCAGCACGATGCCGAGGGTCGTCATCAGCATCCGCTCGGGGCTGTCGGTCGCGCCGCGCAGGATCAGGTCGCGCGCGAGCGACGTCATCGCAATGAACAGCGGAAACCGCACGGGCAGCCGGCCGAGCCGCAGGTAACGCACGTCCATCGCGAGCACTTCGAGATACAGGAACATCAGCAGCAGGTCGGTCAGCGACACCTCGCCCGCGAGCACGACCTTCCACGCTTCCTGCACCATCGCGAATGCGGTCGCGAGGCCGATCACGATCAGCCCGGCCAGCTCGGCCGCGTGAAGAAAATGACCGAAGCGGCGGCGGATGCGCTCGGATGGCGAACGGGACAGGGCGGACGTATTCAAGGCGACAGTCGGTGTGATGAAGCGTGGGTGGCGCCGGGCGGCGGCAAATCGGAGCAACGCGCGGGGCGATGCGCGCCGTCACGCGCCTGCGGCGCCTGCGGCGGATGAGCCGCGCCGGTCGCCTGCTCGACCGCGGACAGCGTGCGGCGGCAGCACACGTGGAACGCGTCGCCCGCGTCGGTGCAGGCGACGTCGCCGGGTTCGCGGCACAGCAGCAGCCGGCAGCCGAGATAACGTTCGAGCGAGTCGAGCCGGTCGCGCACCTGCGCCTCGCGCAACTGCAGGTCGGCCGCGGCGCCGGACAGCCCGCCGTGCTCGACCACGGCGACAAACACGCGCATCGCTTCCAGCAGGTTCATGATGACGCTCCTCGTCGGCGGCGTAGCGGGACCTAATCTACTGCACGCGGCACGCACGCTCAAGAGCACAGCGCCGCGGGCGCCAGGAGTACAGCTGCGCGGGCAGCGCGCAAATTCCGTCCCCGTTTGACGCATTCGAATGACAGATTGTCGATACGTGTTCCAAAGACCCGCCGAAGCTGCTAGATTGCATGCTCGACGACGTTACGCGGTGCGGGCAGGTCACGCGCCGGGCGGCCGGCCGCCGCTGCCGCGGCCCGTTGCGCGATGCCCGCGCAACGTCCTTCATCCGCATGTCACACAGAGAACAGTCGCATGACACAGTTCAACCGTTCGCCTTCGCGCGCCGCGGCACCCGCGGCCCGTCCGTCCCGACATGACTGACCGGCAGGCCGCGATGCAGACTACCCCTCCCCCCCTCTCCCAGGCCGTTCACAGCACGGTCACGCGCAGCGCGATCTTCCTCGTGGCGACGGTCAACCCCGGTGCCGATCACGCCGACACGATCCGGTCGTGGTGCGGCGACATCGCCGCGCTCGTGCGCTCGGTCGGCAAGCGCGTGCCGGGCGGCAACCTCACGTGCGTCTGCGGTTTCGGCGCCGACGCATGGGATGCGCTGTTCGGCGATCCGCGTCCCGCGTCGCTGCATCCGTTCCGCGAATTCGGCGCCGGCCAGCGCGTCGCGGTCGCGACGCCCGGCGACATCCTGCTGCACATCCGCGCCGAAGCGATGGACCTGTGCTTCGAACTCGCGACGCAACTGCTCGGCGCGCTCGGCGATGCGGTGACCGTCGTCGACGAGGTGCACGGTTTCCGCAATTTCGACCAGCGCGCGATGATCGGCTTCGTCGACGGCACCGAGAACCCGGAGGGCCGCGAAGCGGTCGACTTCACGGTGATCGGCGACGAGGATGCCGAATTCACCGGTGGCAGCTACGTGATCGTGCAGAAGTACCTGCACGACATGGCCGGCTGGAACGCGCTCGCGGTCGAAACGCAGGAGCGCATCATCGGCCGCACCAAACTGGCCGACATCGAGCTCGCGCCGGACGTGAAGCCGTCGTGCTCGCACAGCTCGCTGACGACGCTCGACGAAAACGGCCAGGAAGTGAAGATCCTGCGCGACAACATGCCGTTCGGGCGCCCGGGCGCCGGCGAATTCGGCACTTATTTCATCGGCTATGCGCGCTCGCCGGCGCCGATCGAGCAGATGCTCGAGAATATGTTCGTCGGCCGCCCGCCCGGCAACTACGACCGCCTGCTCGACTACAGCCGCGCGGTCACCGGCTCGCTGTTCTTCGTGCCGTCGGCCGACCTGCTCGAGGCGCTCGCGGACCGCGCGGCCCCGGCCGCCGACGCCGCGCCGCCGGAATCCACGCCGTCCGCGCCGCGTCGCGACGGCTCGCTGAACATCGGCTCGCTGAAAGGAACCCCGACCTATGAATAACCTGCACCGCGAACTCGCCCCGATCTCGTCGTCCGCCTGGGAACAAATCGAGGAGGAAGTGGCGCGCACCTTCAAGCGATCGGTGGCCGGCCGCCGCGTGGTCGACGTCGACGGGCCCGAAGGCCCCGAGCTGTCGGCCGTCGGCACCGGGCACCTGCTGGAGGTCACCGCACCGCGCGAGCACGTGAATGCGCGGCTGCGCGAAGTGCGCACGATCGTCGAGCTGACGGTGCCGTTCGAACTGAGCCGCGCCGCGATCGACAGCGTCGAGCGCGGCGCGCGCGACGCCGACTGGCAGCCGGCGAAGGAAGCCGCGCAGCGGCTCGCGTTCGCCGAAGACAACGCGATTTTCGACGGCTATCCGGCCGCCGGGATCGTCGGCATCCGCGAAGGCACGTCGAACCGCAAGCTCACACTGCCGGCGGACGTCAGCGCGTATCCGGACGCGATCAGCGACGCGCTCGAGGCGCTGCGCCTCGCCGGCGTCGACGGCCCGTACTCGGTCGTGCTCGGCTCGGACGCCTATACCGCGCTCAGCGAGGCGCGCGACCAGGGCTATCCGGTCCTCGGCCATATCAAACGCATCGTCAGCGGCGAGATCATCTGGGCGCCGGCGATCAGCGGCGGCTGCGTGCTGTCCACGCGCGGCGGCGATTACGAGTTGCACCTCGGGGAAGACGTATCGATCGGCTACACGAGCCACACCGACAAGGCCGTCCGCCTGTACCTGCGCGAAACGTTCACGTTCCTGATGCTGACGAGCGAGGCATCGGTGGCCGTGGCGCCGCAGGGCAACACGGCGGCCTGAGCCCGGTTGCCCGCGCGCGACGGCCCGAGCCCGGGCGTTGCGCGCAACCGGCCGCGCCGCCGGCCGCATGTTCGTCGCCGATCGAGCCCATCCCGCATGGAGATTGTCATGAGCGATACGAATGATGCACTGCAGGCGCTGCAAGCGTCGGTCGATACGCTGAAGCAGGCCGTCGACGCGAACGCGGGCAGCCAGGCCGGCGACACCGCCGTGCTGTTTACCGTCGTCTCACTGATGCTGGCCGAGTTGCCGCCCGACACGCGCAACCTGATCGAGGATTCGTTCTCCGTCTGGGCCAATGGTCTGCCGAATGCGGCACTGTCGGCCGACGTGAAGCAGATCGCGCGGCAGCGACTTGCGATGAATCTGTCCGACTGATCGCGTTTCGACACGGTTGCGCCCTGTCCGGCGCGCCCCGTGCAACCCGCCCTCGTCCTCGGTTCCCGTGCACGCACCGGCTGCGGCGTGCGCGCGGTCGGCCGTAACCGGTTCGCGCACGCTCGCGCTGCGGCATCCGCGCTGCGTCCCGTCTTCCGTATCGCCGGCCGTTTGCCGGCCGCCAGCCCCCTGCGCGCCGATGTCGCACCGTGCGGCGTCCGCGCGCCCCCGCTTCCCGTGTCCGGCCATCGCGCGCTGCGCCCGCCGTGCACGCCCGTGCCGCCGTGCGCGCGCCCGTCTGTACTCCTTCCCGCCGACGCGCGCCGCCATGTGAGGGTGCAATTCACGGCCGGTCCGGCGTGGAACTGTGTCTTGGATGGCCCCCGCCGATTCGCTATTTTGAACGCAGTCGAAGCGATGCCGTGGGCTCCTCGCAGCACTCGCGTTTCCTGCCCCGACCGCGACCGTGCGCCACGCCGGCGCGCGCTGCGCGACCGCCCGGGCGCAGCGCG
>NZ_JAAGPK010000171.1:0-15777 GCF_017104685.1 Burkholderia sp. Tr-20355
TTCCCACGTCGCCTTTGCCTTGATCCGCATGTCGGCGTCGAACACGCGGTGCTGGCGCACGCCGAGCACCAGGCCGCAGGTGACGACCGACAGCACGCCCGAGCCGTCGACGGCTTCCGCGACGCCATAGCTGCCCCACGCCATCGCGAAGGTCACGACGATGCCGAGCATCGGGTCGCGCAGGCGCGGCAGCACCCAGCACATCGCATGGCCGCAGGCGAGGCCGACCGCGATGCCGATCAGCGTGAGCGAGAAGAACAGGCCGGTGGCGCTCGCGGCCGTGATCGACACGGCGAGCGCGGCCGAGACGGCCATCTGGTACAGCAGCAGGCCCGACGCGTCGTTGACGAGGCTTTCGCCCTCGAGCACCGCGACGAGCCGCGCGGGCAGCGGGTGGCGCTGCAGGATCGCCTTCGCGGCGACCGCGTCCGGCGGCGACACGATCGCGCCGAGCGTGAAGCACGCGGCCCAGGGCAGATCGGGGTTCGCGGCATGCACGGCGAGTGCGACCGCGACGGTCGTGAACGCCACCGCGCCGAGCGCGAGCGACGCGATCGATGCGAGTTGCTCCCGGAACTCCTTCCACGCGGTGTAGAACCCGCTCGACATCAGCAGCGGCGGCAGCACGGCCGCGAGCAGCAGCGCCGGGTCCATGTCGGGCACGCGCTTGCCGGCGATCGCGATCGCGCAGCCGCCGAGCAGCAGCACGACGGCCGGTGGAATCGAGATGCGCTCGGCGAGCCACGTGAGCGCGCCCGCACCGCAGATCAACAACAGCAGGTAATGGAACAGTTCGACGTTGGTCATGCGCGGCCGGCAGGGAAGGGAGTCGTCACGACGGCTTGCGGTCGTTCGTCGTGCCGCCCGGCAGCGCGCCGAACATGTGCTGGCTGCACTGTGCGTCGCGCCATGCGGTGTTCAGTCGATGGCCGGACAGCATCCGGCGCGCGACAGGCAGGATCTGTTCGCCGGCCAGCATGCCGAGCAGGCCGGTGAGCGCGATGATCGGCGGCGCCGGCGAGTTCACGCCGAGTGCGCCGTAGATGACGCCGGCGAGGATGCCGGCGAGCAGTGACAGGAAATACGGTTTCATGGTGGGCATCCCGTGATGGCCGACGAAGGCGCGTCGCGCGTCGTCAAGGTCTTGAAAGCGTATCGGGTTTACATGAAGAAAAAAAGGGCGGGTCGCCCGGATCGGGCATCGATTGCGGAATCGGACCGATTCCATTTCTTGGGTGTTCGCGCCGCGCGTTTGCGGATTAAATGTTCGGGCCGGATGACGATCCGGCACCGACGCATCTCCGGCTCCTCCCGTTTTCACGGCCGAGGCAGGCCTCCCTTTTTTCGTTCACAGGACACCTTGCGCCATGAGCAATCCGAAACTCGAAGTACTGACACCGCAGAACAGCCAGCTGATCTTCATCGACCAGCAGCCGCAGATGGCGTTCGGCGTGCAGTCGATCGATCGCCAGACGCTGAAGAACAACGTCGTCGGGCTCGCGAAGGCCGCGAAGGTCTTTGACATTCCGACCACGATCACGACGGTCGAAAGCGACAGCTTCTCGGGCTACAGCTATCCCGAACTGCTCGACGTGTTCCCGAACCAGAAGACGCTCGAACGCACGTCGATGAACTCGTGGGACGACCAGAAGGTACGCGATGCGCTGGCCGCGAACGGCCGCAAGAAGGTGATCGTCTCGGGCCTGTGGACCGAGGTCTGCAATACGACGTTCGCGCTGTGCGCGATGCTCGAAGGCGACTACGAGATCTACATGGTGGCCGACGCGTCGGGCGGCACGTCGCAGGCCGCGCACGACTTCGCGATGCAGCGGATGGTGCAGGCCGGTGTCGTGCCCGTCACGTGGCAGCAGGTCGTGCTCGAGTGGCAGCGCGACTGGGCGCGCCGCGAGACGTACGACGCGGTGATGGCGCTCGTGAAGGAGCACTCGGGCGCGTACGGGATGGGGGTCGACTACGCCTACACGATGGTCCACAAGGCCGCACAGCGCACCGCGACGCCGCACGAGTCGCTCGCGCCGGTGCCGGCGAAGTAACGGGCTGCCGGATGCGATCGCCGCAGGGAATGCGGCGATCGCCTGTCATCGGCCGCCACGCATTCAGGCTGCCGGCAATGCCCACGGCGCGTGCGAGAAGTGTTCCGCGAGGAAGTCGAGCAGTACCGTCACGCGCGCGGCGCGCAGCATGCCGGGCGGCGTGACGAGGTTCACGTTGATGTCGGCGATCTTCCAGTCGCTCATCACTTCCTCGAGTTCGCCGCGCTGCATCGCCTCCCACACGAGGAACTCGGGCTGCAGCGCCAGGCCGTGACCCGCGACGAGCGCGGGAAGGATCACGTCCGCGTTGTTGGTGCGGATGCGTCCGTGCACGGACACGCCGACTTCCTCGCCCGAGGCCGGGTGACGGAAGCGCCAGTGCTCGGGTGTCGGCAGGTTCGTGTAGGTGAGGCACACGTGCTGGTCGATGTCGCGCGGGTGCGCGGGGCGGCCGCGCCGGTCGAGGTAGGCCGGCGCCGCGACGAGCGGCCGGCGCACCGCGCAGAGGCGGCGCGAGCGCAGCGACGAATCGTTGAGCTCGGCGATGCGGATGGCGACGTCGAAGCCGCCGGACACGATGTCGACGATGTGATCGGTGAGCACGAGGTCGATGTCGACGCGCGGATAGCGCTCGAGAAATGCGGGCAGCACCGGCGACAGGTGGCGCAGCCCGAACGACATCGGCGCATTCACGCGAACGAGGCCGTGCGGTTCGAGCGCCTGCGCGGACGCTTCGTTCTCGATCAGCTCGGCGTCGGCAAGCAGGCGGATCGCGCGGTCGCGCAGCAGTTCGCCGGTCGGCGTGAGCGACAGCTTGCGCGACGTGCGGTACAGCAGCATCGCGCCGAGGCGCTTTTCGAGGCGCGCGATCGCCTTCGACACGGTCGGCTGCGACACGCCGAGCAGGTCGGCGGCTTTCGCGAACGAGCCGGTCTCCGCGACGCGCGCGAAGATGGCCCAGGCTTCGAGATCAGGAAGGTGTTGCATGGTCGGAATGAATGGCAGGGAAGCGAAACGGATGCGATGTGCCGCGAAGGCGGAACGCGCGATGCAGGTGATTCTAATCCGGCCGGGAGAAAAATCGTTATGGAATCTTATCTAATTTCGTTGGGCGCCGGCGTGCTGATCGGCGTCGTATACAGCGTGATCAAGGTGCGCTCGCCGGCACCGCCGCTGATCGCGCTGGTCGGCCTGGGCGGCATGCTGATCGGCGCACAGGCGATCGCGCCGGTTCGTCACTGGCTCGGCTTCTGACCGCATCGAGGACACTTCATGAGCGCAACCGATACACCCCCCGATCTCATCCTGCACAACGGGCGCATCACGACGCTCGACCGTGCGAACCCGGTCGCGACGGCCGTCGCGATCAAGGACGGCCGCTTCGTCGCGGTCGGCGGCAACGCGGACGTCGTGCCGCTCGCGGGTCGCGCGACGAAGGTCGTCGACCTCGACGGCCGCACCGTGCTGCCGGGCCTGATCGACAACCACACGCACGTGATTCGCGGCGGCCTGAACTACAACCTCGAGCTGCGCTGGGACGGCGTGCGTTCGCTCGCCGTCGCGATGGAGATGCTCAAGCGCCAGGTCGCGATCACGCCCGCGCCGCAGTGGGTGCGCGTGGTCGGCGGCTTCACCGAGCATCAGTTCGCGGAGAAGCGCCTGCCGACGATCGACGAACTCAATGCGGTGGCGCCCGATACGCCGGTGTTCATCCTGCACCTGTACGACCGCGCGCTGCTGAACGCGGCTGCATTGCGGGTGGTCGGCTATACGAAGGACACGCCCGAGCCGCCGGGCGGCACGATCCTGCGCGACGACGCGGGCAACCCGACCGGGCTGCTGCTGGCGAACCCGAACGCGACGATCCTCTACGCGACGCTCGCGAAGGGGCCGAAGCTGCCGTTCGACTACCAGTACAACTCGACGCGCCATTTCATGCGCGAGCTGAACCGGCTCGGCGTGACGGGCGTGATCGATGCGGGCGGCGGCTCGCAGAATTATCCCGACGATTACGAAGTGATCCGCAAGCTGCACGACGCGGGCGAGATGACGGTGCGGATCGCCTACAACCTGTTCACGCAGAAGCCGAACGCGGAGAAGGAAGACTTCGTGAACTGGACGAAGAGCGTCACGTATCACGACGGCACCGACTATTTCCGCCACAACGGCGCGGGCGAGATGCTGGTGTTCTCCGCCGCCGATTTCGAGGACTTCCGCGTCGCGCGGCCGGACTTGCCGGCAGAGATGGAAGACGATCTCGAAGGCGTCGTGCGCGTGCTCGCGCAGAACCGCTGGCCGTGGCGCATGCATGCGACGTACGACGAAACGATCAGTCGTGCGCTCGACGTGTTCGAGAAGGTGAACCGCGATATTCCGCTCGACGGACTCAATTGGTTCTTCGATCATGCGGAAACCGTCTCCGAACGATCGATGGACCGCATCGCCGCGCTCGGCGGCGGCATCGCGGTGCAGCACCGGATGGCGTACCAGGGCGAATACTTCGTCGAACGCTACGGCGCGCAGGCGGCCGAGGCGACGCCGCCGGTCGCGAAGATGCTCGAGAAAGGGCTCAAGGTGTCGGCCGGCACCGACGCGACGCGCGTCGCGTCGTACAACCCGTGGGTGTCGCTCGCGTGGCTCGTGACGGGCAAGACGGTCGGCGGGTTGCGGATGTATCCTCGGCGCAACCTGCTCGATCGCGAGACCGCGCTGCGCATGTGGACCGAGTACGTGACGTGGTTCTCGAACGAGGAGGGGAAAAAAGGGCGCATCGCGGTCGGGCAACTGGCCGACCTGATGGTCCCGGATCGCGATTTCTTCACCTGCGCGGAGGACGATATCGTGGACACGTCCGCGCTGCTGACGGTGGTGGGCGGCAGGATCGTGTGGGGCGCGGGGCCGTTCGCGTCGCACGATGCGCCGATTCCGCCCGCGATGCCCGACTGGTCGCCGGTGCGCGAGTACGGCGGTTACGGCGGCTGGGGCGCGACGCAGCGCGACGGTGCACCGCTGCAGCGTGCGGCGGCAGCGGCCGCCGCGTGCGGCTGTTCGAGCGCGTGCAACGTGCATGGGCATGCGCATGCGGGCGCGTGGGGCCGCGCGTTGCCGACCTCGGATGCAAAGGGCTTCTGGGGCGCGTTCGGCTGTTCGTGCTGGGCGGTCTGACATGGCGACCCCGACCAACCCGGGCCGCGTCGGCAACCCGGCATGGGTCCGTGCGCTGCTGGCGCAGCCGTGGGTCCTGCCGCTCGTGCGTCTGGCGCTGGTGTCCGCGTACCTGATCGGCGGCGTCGCGAAGGCGCTGGACTTCGGCGGCGCGGTCGCGGAGCAGGCGCATTTCGGCCTGCACCCGGCCGCGCTGTGGGCGGCGCTCGCGATCGCGGTCGAGATCGCCGGCTCGCTGTGCGTGGTGTTCAACCGCTTCACTTGGCTCGGTGCCGGCAGCCTCGGTATGCTGACGCTGGTCGCGATGGCGGTGGCGAACGATTTCTGGAACCGCACGGGCGCCGAGCATTTCATGGCACTCAACAGCTTTTTCGAGCATCTCGGACTGATCGCGGCACTCGTGCTCGCGACGCTGCTCGCCGATACGAAGCACGCGGCCGGTGACGGCCGCACGACTCGATGACGATGACACAACCAGGAAAACCCTTCATGAAATCCATTCGTTCCGTGTTGCTCGCCGCAATGATCGCGGGCGGTCTCGCCGTCGCGCCGGTCGCATTCGCGAAGACGCCGGTCACGAAGGCTGGCGCGACGCCGGCCGTGGCCGTCGGCCCGCAGTACGACACGACGCACGTGTGCGTGGCGCCCGAGGACTTCGACCGCTTCACCGACAGCTTCGTCGCGACCTTCGGCGGCAAGAAGTCGAAGCAGGGCGTGTTCCAGGTCACGCCCACGCCGAGCCAGACGATGTCGCAGCTCGTGCTCACGCCGGTCGGCACGGTCTCGGTGTTCGGCTTCAAGACGCCGATCCCGTATCCGTTCTGCGCGGAGCGCACCGGTTATCTCGTCACCGATCTCGACGTCGCGATGAAGTCGGCGCGCGCGCACGGCGCGGACGTGGTGGTCGACACGTTCCCCGACCCGATCGGCCGCGACGCGATCATCCGCTGGCCGGGCGGCGTGAACATGCAGCTGTACTGGCATACGGAAGCGCCGCACTACGATGCGCTGGAGACGGTGCCCGAGAACCGCGTGTACGTGTCGCCGGAAAGCGCCGACACGCTCGTGCGCGACTTCGTCGCGTTCTCGCACGGCAAGGTGGTGTCCGACGTGCGCCGCGCGCCGGGCGTCGAGATCGGCCGGCCGAACGACACGTACCGGCGCATCCGCATCGAATCGGGCTTCGGCAAGATGACGGTGCTCGCCACCGACGGCCATTTGCCCTACCCGTTCGGCCGCGAGATGACCGGCTATGAAGTGCGCGATCTCGCCGCGACGCTGAAGCAGGCGCAGGCCGCGGGCGTGACCGTGCTCGTGCCGGCGTTCACGTCGGACGGCCGCGATGCGGCGCTCGTGCAGTTCCCGGGCGGCTACGTCGCCGAGATCCACGCGGGCGCGGCGCGATGAAGCACGAGGATACGATTCTTGCCGCGGTGGCCGGCTTCGTCGACACGCTGAGCTTCGTCGCGCTGTTCGGGCTGTTCACCGCGCACGTGACGGGCAACTTCGTGCTGATCGGCGCGGGCATCGCGGGCTTCGGCCAGGGTGTCGTGCTGAAGCTCAGCGTGTTTCCCGCGTTCGTGTGCGGCGTGATCGCGAGCAGCCTGATCGCGCGGTCGATGTCCGCGCGGCCGGCCTGGCAGGGTACGCGTGCGCTGCATGCGGTACAGGCCGTGCTGCTGCTCGGCTTCTGCGCGGCCGGCGTGTGGGCGACCCCCGTCACGCAGCCCGACAGCCTGCCGGCGCTCGTGGCCGGCATCGTCGGCACGTTCGCGATGGGCGTGCAGAACGCGCATCCGCGCGTGATCCCGCGCGCCGGCGTGCCGAACACGGTGATGACCGGCAACGTCACGCAGGCGATCCTCGACGTCGTCGATATCCTGTCCGCCGGCACGGCCGACAGCGTGCGCGCGGCCGCCCGCGCGCGCTTCGCGAAGATGCTGCCGGCGATCGTCGCGTTCGCGCTCGGCGCGGCATGCGGTGCGCTCGGGTTCCGCTACGTCGGGTTTCCGGCGTTGCTCGCGCCCGTCTGCGCGCTGGCGTTGCTCGCGCTGCGCGCGTCGCAAGCGGCCGGCACCGTCAAGCCGGAGCACGCATGAGCCGGCGGCGGGAACGGCATCGTCGCGCGCGCCGCTTCGATCGTGCGGCCCGGGCGTCGGTCGTCGCGGGCTTGCTGCTCACGGGCGCCGATGCCGCCTGCGCGGAAACGGCAACCGCCGCGACCACGACGTCGGCCGCCGACGGCGCCGCATCGACCTGTACGGCCAAGCGGCCGACCGTGCTGTTCAATCGCTGGCAGGAAGACTGGTCGGTGCTCGCGAATCCGTGTGTGCCGCGCGCGCCGCTCGACGGGTTGAAGTACATTCCGCTCGGCAACGATCCGGCTGCCTATCTGTCGCTCGGCGTGAACCTGCGGGAGCGCCTGGAGACCAACGATGCACCGCTGTTCGGCATCGGCTCCGCGCAATCGGACACGTACCTGATCCAGCGCGTCGAAGTGCATGCCGATGCGCATCTCGGCCAGCACTGGCAATTCTTCGTGCAGTTGCAGGACGACCGCGCGTTCGGCAAGAACACGATTTCGCCGGTCGACAAGAATCCGCTCGATCTCGAACAGGCCTTCGTGACCTACACGGGTGCGCTCGGCGGCGGCACGGTCAAGTTCCGCGTCGGCCGCCAGGAGATGGCGTTCGACCTGCAGCGCTTCATCGCCGCGCGCGACGGCCCGAACGTGCGGCAGGCGTTCGATGCGGTGTGGGCCGACTACGAGTACCGGAAGTGGCGTTTCATCGGGTATGCGACGCAGCCGGTGCAGAACCGCACCGTGTCCGCGTTCGACGACGTGTCGAACCGCGATCTCACCTTCAGCGGCGTGCGCTTCGAGCGGCAGTCGGTCGGGCCCGGCGACCTGTCCGGCTACTGGTCGCGCTACAACCGCAGCAACGCGCGCTTTCTCGATGCGAGCGGCGCCGAGCGGCGCGACGTGTGGGACCTGCGGTACACGGGCACGCAGGGCCGCTTCGACTGGGATCTCGAGACGATGCTGCAGACGGGCACGGTCGGCAGCAGTTCGATCCGCGCGTGGGCGGTCGGCTCGATCGCCGGCTACCGGCTCGACGCGCCGTGGTCGCCGCGCGTCGCGCTGCAGGTCGATGCGGCGTCGGGCGACCGGCATTCGCACGACGGCCGCGTCGGCACCTTCAACCCGCTGTTTCCGAACGGCTATTACTTCACGCTGGCGGGATTCACGGGTTACTCGAACCTGATCCACGTGAAGCCGTCCGTGACGTTGAAGCCGTCGGCGAACCTGTCGCTGCTCGGCGCGCTCGGTTTCCAGTGGCGCGAGACGACCGGCGATGCGGTCTACCAGCAGGGCAACGCGGTCGTGCCGGGCACGGCAGGCAAGGGCGGGTTGTGGACGGGGATGTACGTGCAGCTGCGTGCGGACTGGACGATCGCCGCGAACCTGATCGGCGCGATCGAGGCCGTGCATTTCCAGGTCGGCGATGCGATCCGGCAGGCGGGCGGGCACAACGCCGACTACGTCGGCGTCGAGCTGAAGTACGGCTGGTAACGCGCGGGTCGCGATGCATGAAAGAAGGGCGGCCGGCAGGCCGCCCTTCGTGTGTTCGGGCCGGCTTCGCCGCCGGCCCGGTCGGTGCCGGCCCGTTACAGGTTCGGCGACAGCGCGAGCGCGTTCGTCAGGTCGCCCATCGGCTGCCCGCCGTTCGCCTTCAGCGCGTCGTCGCGCTGCTGCAGGCCCGCGAGGCGCGGCAGCGAGAAGCGGCGCGTGATGAAACGCAGGATCGAACCCGTGTCGTACTGCGTGTGGTCCACGAAGCCCTTCTTCGCGTACGGCGACACGATCAGTGCCGGAATGCGCGTACCCGGGCCCCAGCGGTCGGCGCTCGGCGGCGCGGCATGATCCCAGAAGCCGCCGTTTTCGTCGTACGTGACGACGACAACCATGTTCTTCCACTGCGGGCTGGCCTGCAGGTGCGCGATCACGTCGGCGATGTGCTGGTCGCCGGAGGTCACGTCCGTGTAGCCCGGGTGTTCGTTCAGGTTGCCCTGCGGCTTGTAGAACGCGACCTGCGGCAGCGCGCCCGCGTCGATCGCCTTGATGAACTCGGCGCCGTTCGCGCCGCCGTCGAGCAGGTGCTGCGCGCGGCTCGCGGTGCCCGGCGCCTGGTTCGCGAAGTAGTTGAACGGCTGGTGGTGCGGCTGGAAGTTCGGCGTCGACAGATCGGCACCGTAGATCACGTTCGACGTGCCGTTCTGGCTCGCCTGCAGCGCCTGGCCCCATGCGCCGCTGTACCAGGCCCACGACACGCCTGCGTTGGTCATCAGGTCGCCGATATTGGTCGCCGTCTGCGGCGGCATCGTCGACGGATTCGCCGGGTCGGCCAGCAGCGGGTCGCCGCCCGTGGCCGCCTTGTTGCCGCTCGGCTGATACGCCGGCTGCATCGTGTTGATGCCGTAGAAGTCGGGCGTGAGCGCGCCGTCGTTGACGAACTTCGGCGGGCCGCTCAGCGCGGAGGCCGGCGAGTTCGTCGCGACCTTCAGCGACTTGCCGTCGGCATTCAGCACGGCGATCTTGCCGGCCGCGGGGCTCTTGTCGGCGTTCGGGTAGTACGGTGCGCACGCGCAGACCAGGTACTGGTGGTTCAGGAACGAACCGCCGAACGCGCCCATGAAGAAGTTGTCGGCGAGCACGTACTGCTGCGCGATCTTCCACAGCGGCAGCTTCGACGGATCCGCGGTGTAGTGGCCCATCGTCAGGCCGCCCGCGTCGGTCCAGGCGGCGTACATGTCGTTCTTGCCGCCGTTGATCTGCATCTGGTCCTGGTAGAAGCGATGCACGATGTCGCGCGTGGCGATGCTCATCGACTGGTTGAAGCCCTTCGGGTCGTCGATCGCGAACGGCGCGTTCGGCAAGTTCGCCGTCATCGCCTCGGTGACCGCCGGCGTGATGCCGGTCGCGGTCAGGCCGCCCCAGATCTTCGGCAGCGTCGCCATCGTCGAGCCGTCGCGATCCTTCTGCACCGAGTTCGCGGCCGTCGCGTTCTGCAGGCCGTTCGCGCCCGGGAAGTTGCCGTACAGGTTGTCGAAGCTGCGGTTTTCCGCATAGATCACGACGACGTTCTTGACGGCGGACAGGCCTTGCTGCGTGACATCGTCGCCGCCGCAGGCGGTCAGGCTGAGCGCGGCCGCAAGGGCGATCGGCGTGTAGCGAATCCAGGCGTGCTTCTTCATGCGATGTTCTCTCTCATTCGTCGTTGGTCGCGTGTGGGAACCGGGTGGCGGGAGGGCCGGCGCACGAACCTCGCGGTACCGCCCGGCAGCGCGCATTATCTGGAACCGATTTGACAGCCGGGTGTAGGCGCGCTTTCAATTGACTGTCGGTGGAACGTCATTGAACGGTCATGGAACTGACATAAGCTCCGGCCGATCGCCCACCGCTACCAGAACAACGACGATGCACACCCTTCTGAAATCCCTCGCGTCCGCGCGATCGCTGATCTCCGCCGCGGCCGCGCTGGCACTCGCGGGCGGACTCGCGGCGCTCGCCGGTTGCGATGCGCGGCCCGGCACGACCGCGTCGGCCGCGTCCGTCGTACCGGCGGCTCAGGCCGCGTTGGCCGGCGCGGCGGTCGCGCCAGCCAGCCAGCCGCAGACGCGCGCGCAGGTGTTCGAGGGCGTGAAGCAGATGACGGCACTCGGCAAGCAACTGTTCTTCGATCCGTCGCTGTCCGGGTCCGGCAAGCTCGCCTGTGCGTCGTGCCATAGCGCCGAGCATGCGTTCGGGCCGCCGAACGCGTTGTCGGTGCAGCTCGGCGGCGACGACATGCACCGTAGCGGTTTTCGCGCGGTGCCGTCGCTGAAATACCTGCGCGGCATTCCTCCGTTCAGCGAGCACTTTCACGATTCGCCGGACGAAGGCGATGAAAGCATCGACGCGGGTCCGACCGGCGGCCTGACCTGGGACGGCCGTGTCGACACGCGCGACGCGCAGGCGCGCATTCCGCTCACGTCGCCGTTCGAGATGAGCAGCTCGCCCGCACGGGTGGCGAAGGCGGTTCGCGCCGCGCCGTATGCCGACGCGTTCCGCAAGGCGTTCGGCGATCAGGTCCTCGGCGACGATCGGGCAACGTTCGATGCCGTGCTGCGCGCGCTCGACGCATTCCAGCAGCAGCCGGCGCTGTTCGATCCGTACACGAGCAAGTACGACGCGTATCTGGCCGGCCGCGCGCGGCTCACGCCTGCCGAGCTGCACGGCCTGCAGCTGTTCAACGACGAGAAGAAGGGCAACTGCGCGAGTTGCCACATCAGCCAGCGCACGCTCGAAGGCGGCCCGCCGCAGTTCAGCGATTTCGGGCTGATCGCGATCGCGGTGCCGCGCAACCGCGCGCTGCCCGTCAACCGCGACCCGCGCTTTTACGATCTCGGCGCGTGCGGTCCCGAGCGCACCGACCTGAAGGGCCGCGACGAATTCTGCGGGCTGTTCCGCACGCCGTCGCTGCGCAACGTCGCGCTGCGCAAGACGTTCTTCCACAACGGCGTGTATCACACGCTCGAGGACGTGATGCGCTTCTACGTCGAGCGCGACATCCATCCGGAGAAGTTCTACCCGGTCGTGCACGGCAAGGTGCAGATCTACGACGACCTGCCGAAGCGCTACTGGCCGAACATCAACCGCGAGCCGCCGTTCGACCGCAAGCGCGGCGAGCAGCCGGCGCTGAACGCGGCCGAGATCAAGGACGTGATCGCGTTCCTCGGCACGCTGACTGACGGATATCAGCAAACGGCCGCGCCGGCCGGGCACTAGAAGGCGCTGCCGCCGGCACGCATGCTATGCTCGCTCGCTGACGGGCGCGCTGCGGGCCGGTTCGCCGGCCTGCAGCGCGCCGTTCGATCGAACATCCAAGGAGAAAAACATGTCGATGCGCGCATCCCTTTCCGTCGTCACGCGTGTGCTGGCCGGCGCCGCGTGCGCAGCCGCGATGCTGCCCGCCCATGCGCAGAACAACCTGAGCTTCCTGAACGACACGCCGATCAGCTATTTCAGCAACGCCGACCGCGCGTCGCTCTCGAAGGCCGTCGTGCAGGCGCGCGACGAAGGCAAGGACGGCGAAACCACGACGTGGCAGAGCAGCGGCCGCGGCACGCAGATCGACGCGAAGCTCACGCCGACCACGACCGAGACGGACGGCAAGACCTGCCGCGAAATCACCACCGACATCACCGCGAAGGGCCAGACGATGACGCTCAAGCCCGTCTACTGCAAGACGGCCACGGGCAAGTGGCAGCTGCAGAAGCGCTGAGCACACGCGCGATGAAGCGGGGCGGCGCGCCGCGCACGGTGTCGTGCGGCGTCGTGATTCTCGATGCGGCCGGCCGCGTGTTCCTCGCGCACGCGACGGATACCACGCACTGGGATATCCCGAAGGGGCAGGGCGAGCCCGGCGAGACGCCGGCCGACGCCGCGCTGCGCGAGCTGCTCGAGGAAACCGGCATCGAGCTCGCGCCGGCGCGGCTGCTCGATCTCGGCCGGTTTTCCTATCGTCACGACAAGGATCTGCACCTGTTCGCGGTGCGGGTGGCCGCAGGCGAGATCGATCCCGCGCACTGCACGTGCACGTCGCTGTTCCCGAGCCGTCGCGACGGCTCGATGATTCCCGAGATGGATGCGTACCGCTGGACCGCGCCGGGCGACGTCGACGCATATGCGAGCCGCAGCCTCGCGCGGCTGTTTCGCACGAAGCTGTCGCTGGCGGACCTGCATCGGCGGTTGGCGGGCGCATGAGCGTGTGCGGCGGCTCCCGCCGCGGCGGGCCGTTTCGATGCGCGCAAAAAAACCGGCGCTTGGGCCGGTTTTTTTATGGGTGACGCGAGGGCGGCGCCCGAAGCCGCCGCGCGCGCCGAGCAGGCCGTCAGGCCGGCTTGCCCCAGCTGTCGCGCAGCCCGACGATCCGGTTGAACACCGGCTTGCCCGGTTTCGAATCGACACGGTCGGCAACGAAGTAGCCGTGACGCTCGAACTGCAGGCGCGTTTCCGGCGCGATGTCGCCGTTACCGGGCTCCAGATAAGCCTGCACGATCTTCTTCGAATCGGGGTTCAGCGCCTCGAGGAAGTTCGCGCCGCCCGCGTCCGGATGCGGCTCCTTGAACAGGCGGTCGTAGATCCGCACTTCGGCCGGCTGCGCATGCTTCGCGCTGACCCAGTGGATGTTGCCCTTGACCTTGTACGTGTTCGCGCCTTCGGTGCCCGACTTGCTGTCCGGGAAGTAGTTGCAGTGCACGGCCGTCACGTTGCCGTCGGCGTCCTTGTCGAAGCCCGTGCATTCGATCACGTAGCCGTAGCGCAGGCGCACCTTGTTGCCCGGGAACAGGCGGAAATAGCCCTTCGGCGGGTTCTCGACGAAATCCTCGCGCTCGATCCACAGCTCGCGCGAGATCGGGAACGTGCGCACGCCGCGGTCCGGGTGGTGCGGATGCACGGGCGCCGTGCACGCTTCCTCGAGGTCTTCCGGATAGTTGTCGATCACGAGCTTCAGCGGATCGAGCACCGCGACCGTACGCGCGGCCTTGTCGTCGAGGTCGTCGCGCAGCGCGCCCTCGAAGATGCTCATGTCGATCCACGAATCGATCTTCGTCACGCCGATCCGCTCGCAGAACAGGTGGATGCTCTCCGGCGTGAAGCCGCGACGGCGCACGCCGACGATCGTCGGCATCCGCGGGTCGTCCCAGCCGTCGACGTGGCCTTCGGTGACGAGCTGCAGCAGCTTGCGCTTGCTGGTGATCGCGTACGTGAGGTTCAGGCGCGAGAATTCGATCTGTTGCGGCAGCGGACGCGTGAACACGCCGGCTTCCGCGAGTTCGTTCAGCACCCAGTCGTACAGCGGGCGGTGATCCTCGAATTCGAGCGTGCACAGCGAATGCGTGATGCCTTCGAGCGCATCCGAGATGCAGTGCGTGTAGTCGTACATCGGATACACGCACCAGGCGTCGCCGGTGCGGTAGTGGTGCGCGTAGCGGATCCGGTAGATCACCGGATCGCGCATGTTCATGTTCGGCGAAGCCATGTCGATCTTCGCGCGCAGCACGTGCTCGCCTTCCTTGAACTCGCCGGCCTTCATGCGGCGGAACAGGTCGAGGTTTTCCTCCGGCGTGCGGTCGCGGAACGGCGACGGCTTGCCGCCTTCCGTCAGCGAGCCGCGGTTCGCGCGCATTTCGTCGGCGCTCTGGCTGTCGACATACGCCTTGCCGCGCTTGATCAGCAGCTCGGCGAACTCGTACAGCTTGTCGTAGTAGTCGCTCGCGAAATACTGATGATCGACCGCGTCCTTGCGCCAGTCGAAACCGAGCCAGCGCACCGCGTCGACGATCGAATCGACGTACTCGACGCTTTCCTTTTCCGGGTTCGTGTCGTCGAAGCGCAGGTGGCACACGCCGCCGTAGTCGCGCGCGACGCTGAAGTTCAGGCAGATGCTCTTCGCATGGCCGATGTGCAGATAGCCGTTCGGCTCGGGCGGGAAGCGCGTCTCGACGCGTCCGCCCCATTTGCCGGTGCGGTTGTCGTCGTCGATGATGTTACGGATGAAATTGGAAGCCGCGGGGGCGTCGTTGCGTTCGGTGCTCATGCGGTTGGCGTCAGGTTGTGTCGGCGCGTCGCGCCGGTTTAATCCTGTAATTCTACCTGACCGGGGTCCGTCCCGCGCGGGTCGCCGGTCCGGCACCCTGCGTGCGCGATGCGCGCCGCAATATATCGAGTGTGTGTCGGCTGTAACACGACGTAAATCGGATTGCCCGCGCCGTTCGGGTTTTCCTATGATGGCTTTACCGATTCAACGCCGCCATTCGTATTTTTTGCCTGGCGGGAGGAAGCCAATAACCATGATGAAGAAGACCACTTTTCTCGTTCGTACCGCGGTGATCGTCGCGGCCCTGTCGCAACTCGGCGCATGCGCGATGACGCATACGCAGCGTAATGCCGGGATCGGCGCGGCCGCGGGCGGCGCACTCGGCTACCTGATCACGGGCGGCCCGGTCGGCACGGTCGCCGGTGCGGCGGCAGGCGGCCTGGTCGGCGCCGGCGTCCGCTGAACGCAGGACGGCCGTGACGTCGACGTGAATCGACGTCGCGGCCCGCTCGCTCCTCACGCACATCCTCCGGTTTTTTGACAGGCAGCATCAGGGAGAGGAGGGTATGCGACACTTCGTCGACGCCACCACACGAATCCATTCGTCGACGAACCCTGCCATGAGCGACCCCTTCGTTTTCGTCTTGCCGGGCTACGGCAATTCCGGCCCGCTTCACTGGCAGAGCCGCTGGGAGCGCGCCGATGCGCGCTTTTCGCGTGTCGCGATGCCCGACTGGGACCGCGCGTTCCGCAACGGCTGGTGTCTCGCGCTCGACCGCGCGGTCGAAGCCGCGCGCGGGCCCGTGGTGATCGCGGCCCACAGCCTCGGCACGCTGACCGCCGCGTGGTGGGCGACGCGCTATGCGCGTCCGGCCGCGCTCGCGAAAGTGCGCGGCGCGCTGCTGGTCGCGTTG
>NZ_JAAGPK010000172.1:0-15828 GCF_017104685.1 Burkholderia sp. Tr-20355
TCGTCGGCGCGCGTCTGCGAGTATTCATCGTGCCGATTCCCGTCCTGTTTGCCGTGCTGTGCGCCGCGTTCCTCCATGCGGCGTGGAACGCGCTGGTCCGCGGCAGCGGCGACCGGCTGCGTTCGGCCACCGTGCTGCAGATCGCGATCGGGCTGTTCGCGCTGCTGTTCCTGCCGGCCGCCGCGCCCATTTCAGCGTCGAGCTGGTTGTGCGTCGTCGCGTCGGCGGTGCTGCACGTCGTCTACACGTTGCTGCTCGTGCGCGCGTACGAGCATGGCGACCTGACCGTCGCGTATCCGGTCGCGCGCGGCACCGCGCCGCTGCTCGTCACGCTCGGCGCGGCGGCGTTCGCGGGCGAGCGGCTGAACGTCGGCGCGCAAGGCGGGCTCGTGCTGATCTGCGCGGGCATCCTGGCGATCGGGCTGGATCGCGGACGCGGCGCAACGCATCCGATCGCGAGGGTGCTGCCGACCGCGTTCGCGACCGGCGTGTCGATCGCGGCGTACAGCGTGGTCGACGGGATCGGCGTGCGCGAGAGCGGCAACACGGTCGGCTATACCGCGTGGATGTTCGTGCTGACGGGGGCGATGATGGCCGCGTACTACCGGCTGCGCGCGGGGCCGTTGCGGCTGACGCAGGAGGTCGGCGAAACGGCGAAGGCCGCATGCGGCGGGGTGTTCGCCGCGCTTGCGTACGGCATCGTCATCTGGGCGATGGACCGGGCGCCGATGGGGCCGGTGTCGGCGCTGCGCGAGACGAGCGTGGTGTTCGCGGCGCTGATCGCGCGCGTGTATCTCGGCGAGCGGCTGACGCCGCGCCGGACGGCAGGGTGCATGGTGATTGCTTGCGGGGCGTTGTTGATCAGTGCGTTCGAGGCGGTGCGGTGAGCATTGACGACAGTCGGAAGTTTAGGTGGTTGCAGACGAAATCGTCACACGCACCGATGTAACGGGCTGTCGCTTGACGGGGCGAGGCGGCGCACAAACTGCGTTGCGCCGCTCGGGTGATCCGGCCTGGCTGAAGAGACCTAGCGCAGGCGCCGCGTAGCTCGCGAGATGAAAAACGACGACGAATAGCGTAGCCATAACGAACACGTTTCCCCATCTACGCGACGACCAGCGCCGATAAGCGAACGCATTGATGACGGCAAAGAGGACCGAGGGCCACAACGTGAGTGCGAGCAGACCGACCACGAATACCGCCTGAGGAGCGCAGTGCTCCATGTCGTTGCAGCCGGTCGAATGTGACGGTGTAGTGGGCCAATGAATTCGGCTGAACGTGTAAAGGGATGCCCAGGTAACGAGCAAGCCCCATATGAATCCGCCGAGGGTGACGGCCAGCCGTTTCATTCAACTTCCCAGAAAAGGATTTCGTTCGAATTGGCGAGGTCCGAGTACCAGTTTCCGCGTCGGCCCCGAAGATAATCGAGCGGGTTAATCATGGACGGCACGCCAATGCGAAATCGCCAGAACGACGCAGCCGAGGGTGTGAGCGTGTCCTTGTTCCACAGATCGATATGTCCGCCGCTGAATGCGTCAGCCGAATCACCGTCCTGCCGCCAATAACCGAAGAAATAGACGATACCGGTTCGGCCTTTTACCTTGTCCTGCCAATCCTGTCCGGTGATATTTTCCGGCTTGCCCAAGCCAAGGAATGGGCGAAGCTTCAACCATTCTGCTAGTTCGTAGGCGCGGGTCGCAGTTGCCTTCCCATCGAGGATGAGGCGTCCGAGCGTTCGTTTTCCTGGCATGGGCTTCAATACTTTCTGAGAAAACGACTTCATGCCGCTGCCGATTGCGTGGAAAGTTACGCTCATCCGGATCGCGCATTGATTTTTATACTCGCCGGTCGGGTCATCATATGGATCCTTCTTCGGATATGCGTTCCCAAGCTCCTGAAATGTCAGTGTTTTGAGCTGTACCGTTTTTTGAGAATGCGGCGTGTCATTGGTGCGGACTTTCGTGGACGGGTTCGGCATCGGCTACGCCCCATATGTGGCGGCGATGACGAATCCGACGGAAGCGGTCGGATCGCTGGCTGTTGCTACGGCGGGTTGCCATAGTCGATTCCTGATGCATTAAGGAATCGAAGACGATCGCTGATAAGAAACAAGTCGCCTATTGGACTTGTACGACTTTTCGTGAAGTTTGCTACCGATTGATGGGCGTCCCATTAATCGGTGCCCTCGCACGATGCCGCAGTCGAACACGTTTTCCGGGCAATGTCGATCACGACAGACGCGCAGCGACAGCTACGTTGCGCAGGAAAGCGCAGCCTGTGGCCCTGCGAGCTGCTCAACGCCTGCCTGACGCAGCCGGAACCATGATGATGCCTGCGGCACCGGCGACCTTCGCGTGAACACCTCGCCCGCGCGGGTGTTACGCTTCCACCGGCATCGCGCTCGTACACTTGATTTCGTCGAGGCACACGCTCGAATGCACGCCGCTCACGCCGGGGATGCGCATCAGCGTCTCGAGCAGGAATCGCGACAGCCCCTTCAGATCGTGCGCGACGACTTTCAGCACGTAGTCGATGTCGCCCGTCACCGAGAAACATTCCTGGATCTGCGCGAGATCCGACACGAGTTTCTGGAACTTCGACAAATCGCGGATATGCCCGCGCTCCATCGTCACGTGCACGAACGCGGTGACGCCGAAGCCGAGCGTGTCGGCGCAGAGCCGGGTTTCGTAGCGGCGGATCGCGCCGATTTCCTCCAGCCGGCGATGGCGCCGCAACGTCTGCGCGGGCGACAGTCCCACGGCCTTCGCCAGATCGAGGTTCGACGCGCGGCCGTTCTCCTGCAGCACCGACAGCAAGTGGCGATCGATGCGATCGAGAACCGGGTCAGGCATTTTTGTTTCCTCATTCGTCTCCTGGATGCAATCTTATCTCATAATGTAGGGTTTGCATGGGCGGGTTACGCAACCCGATTTCGCGGTCGCGACGCTAAACTGACCCCGGATTTTCGTATGCGGCCGCGGCAGCGCGGCGTGGGCGGAGGAGTCGGCGGCCAGTGTGGCCGGCACGCCGACGCAAATCGGTTGCCGCCTCACGCGAAGATTGCAGTCCCCAACCCGGCGCCCCCACGAACGGCCGCCGGCACAGTAAAACAGCGCCCGGCACACCGAGGCGCGCCGCACCGCGTCAGGCGGAGGCGGACAGAGTGGAGAAGACATGGTTTCTGGTAACGAGAGCGACGGCCTGAAGCGCGGGCTGAAGAACCGGCACATCCAGCTGATTGCGCTCGGCGGCGCGCTCGGCACGGGGCTGTTCCTCGGCATCGCGCAGACGATCAAGATGGCCGGCCCGTCCGTGCTGCTCGGCTATGCGGTGGCCGGCATCGTCGCGTTCTTCATCATGCGCCAGCTCGGCGAGATGGTCGTCGACGAGCCCGTCGCCGGCTCGTTCAGCTTTTTCGCGAACAAGTACGTCGGCCACTTCACCGGCTTCCTGTCGGGCTGGAACTACTGGGTGCTGTACATCCTCGTCAGCATGGCCGAGCTGTCGGCCGTCGGGATCTACGTGCAGTACTGGTGGCCCGGCGTGCCGACCTGGGTGTCGGCGCTGGTGTTCTTCGTCGCGATCAACCTGCTCAACCTGGCGAGCGTGAAGTCGTACGGCGAGACGGAATTCTGGTTCTCGATCATCAAGGTCGCCGCGATCGTCGGCATGATCGGCTTCGGCGGCTGGCTGCTCGCGAGCGGCCACGCGGGGCCGGAGGCGAGCGTGCGGAACCTGTGGCAGCACGGCGGCTTCTTCCCGAACGGCGTGTCGGGGCTCGTGATGTCGATGGCCGCGATCATGTTCTCGTTCGGCGGGCTGGAGCTGATCGGCATCACCGCGGCCGAGGCCGACGATCCGAAGCACAGCATTCCTCGCGCGACCAACCAGGTGATCTACCGGATCCTGATTTTCTACATCGGCGCGCTCGCGGTGCTGCTGTCGCTGTATCCGTGGGAAAAGGTCGTCACCGGCGGCAGCCCGTTCGTGCTGATCTTCCACGCGCTGAGCAGCAACGTGGTCGCCAACGTGCTGAACGTGGTCGTGCTGACGGCCGCGCTGTCGGTCTACAACAGCGGGGTGTACAGCAACAGCCGGATGCTGTTCGGCCTCGCGCAGCAGGGCAACGCGCCGAAGGTGCTGTGCTCGGTGAACAAGCGCGGCATTCCGCTCGCCGCGCTCGGCGCGTCGGCGCTCGCGACCGGCGTGTGCGTGCTGGTCAACTACTTCATGCCGGGCAAGGCGTTCGAGGTGCTGATGGGCCTCGTCGTGTCGGCGCTGATCATCAACTGGGCGATGATCAGCCTGATCCACCTGAAGTTCCGCCAGGCCAAGCGCGCGGCCGGGGAGAAGACTTCCTTCCGCAGTCTGGGCTATCCTTTCACGAATTACCTGTGCCTGGCATTCATGGCCGGCATTCTCGTCGTGATGTACCTGACGCCGGATCTCCGCCTGTCGGTGTACCTGATCCCGGTATGGCTCGCGGTGCTCGCGATCGGGTATCGCTTCCGTCAGAAGAATGCAGGCTTTGCGATGCACGACGGCGCCTCCGCACGCTGACGCAGGCCACGACCGATCATTCTTCCAAACGAGACCGACATAGCCATGTTCGAACACATCGACGCGTACCCGGGCGACCCGATCCTGACGCTCAACGAGAACTTCCAGAAAGATCCGCGCGACCAGAAGGTCAACCTGAGCATCGGGATCTATTTCGACGCCGAAGGCCGGATTCCGGTGATGGGCGCCGTGCGCGAAGCCGAAACCGCGCTGCAGCGCGACAGCGGCCCGAAGCCGTACCTGCCGATGGTCGGCCTGGCCGCGTACCGCGACGCCGTGCAATCGCTCGTGTTCGGCGCCGATCACCCGGCCCGCGCGGCCGGTCGCATCGCGACGCTGCAGACGCTCGGCGGCTCGGGCGCACTGAAGGTCGGCGCCGATTTCCTGAAGCGCTATTTCCCGGATGCGCAGGTGTGGCTCAGCGATCCGAGCTGGGAAAACCACCGCTTCATCTTCGAGCGCGCCGGCTTCACGGTGAATACCTACCCGTACTACGACGAGGCGACGGGCGGCCTGAAGTTCGACGCGATGCTCGCGGCGATCGACGCGCTGCCGGCGCGCAGCATCGTGCTGCTGCATGCGTGCTGCCATAACCCGACCGGCGTCGACCTCGACGAAGGCCAGTGGGAGAAACTGATCGACGTGATCGAGGCGCGCGGGCTGCTGCCGTTCGTCGACATGGCGTACCAGGGCTTCGGCGCGGGTCTGGACGCGGACGCGTTCGCGGTGCGCGAACTGGCCCGCCGCGGCGTGCCGACGCTCGTCGCGAACTCGTTCTCGAAGAACTTCTCGTTGTACGGCGAGCGCGTGGGCGGGCTGAGCGTCGTCTGCGAAGACGCAGCCGCGGCCGAGCGCGTGCTCGGCCAGCTGGCCGGCGCCGTGCGCTCGAACTACAGCAACCCGCAAACCTACGGTGCGAAGGTCGTCGCGGCCGTGCTGGGCACGCCGGCACTGCGCAAGCAATGGGAAGAGGAGCTGTCGGCCATGTGCCGCCGCATCGCGCGGATGCGCCAGTCGATCCACGACGGCCTGCGCGACCACGTCGGCGGCGAGGCGCTCACGCGCTACGTGAAGCAGCGCGGGATGTTCACGTACACGGGCCTGACCGAATCGCAGGTCGACGCGCTGCGCGAAGTGCACGGCGTGTACATCCTGCGTTCGGGCCGGATGTGCGTGGCGGGCCTGAACGACTCGAACGTCGGCATCGTCGCGGACGCGATCGGCAAGGTGCTGAAGAGCGGCGTCTGAGCGCGGCGCGCTCCGGCGCGCACCGAACGACGCAGGATGAGCCGGCTGTCCCCCGTCGCGGGGGCAGCCGGTTTTTTCTTGCGCGGCGGCAACATGCGCCGGAAGACAGACGCGACGGGCGCGTGCGGCGGTACGATGCGGCATCGGACGCAACACGAAAAGGGAGCGACATGGGCATCCGGATCATCCGGCTCGGCACGCCGCGCGCGGCCGGCGAGGGGCTGCGGATCGGTACGGTGCGGCGGCCGCCGCGCGGCGTACCTAAGGCGGAATTCGCGTCGCGCGACTACTATGATGTATGGCTGCCGACGCTGTCGCCGAGTGCCGAACTCGTTGCCCAGGCACAGGCCGCCGAAACCGACGCCGAATGGAATGCATTCAAGCGCCACTTTCGCGCGGAGATGGCGCAGGGCGACCCGGCGAAGGTGCTGGACCTGCTGGCGGCGCTGTCGGCCACCACGGCGTTCTCGATCGGCTGCTACTGCGAAGACGAGCGCCATTGCCACCGCAGCGTGCTGCGCGAGCTGCTCGCGCAGCGCGGCGCGGCGATCGAGCCCGACGCGGGCTGAAGCCGCGTCGCGCGGCTGCACCGGGATCGTGCGGTGCAGCGGACCGCTTGACGTGGGTCAAGCGCGCGGCCGCGCGCGCCACTATGCTCTCGTCATGGAGCCATCACGACGATGACAGGCCGACCGATGCACATCACTTTTCCGCCCGAGCCGCCCGAATATTGCGCGCGCGACCTGGTCGTCGCGTTTTCGGCGCTGGTCGACGGACGTTGCGTACAGTGCGCGGTCACGGCCGAGGCGCTGGAAGACCATTTCGGCGCGCGGTCGCTGCTCGAAAGCGACCTGCTGACCGCATTCGACGGGCACCGCCCCGCGATCGAGGCGATGGCGCGACGGATGCTCGAGGAAATCGGCGGCCGGCCGGTGCTGCTGCACAGCGGCCACTTCCGGCTCGAAGGCTGATACCGCAGGAGGGCGCATGACACTGCAGGGCAACATTCACGAACGCGACTGGTCGGTCGAAGTCGAGACGCGACCGTGCGAATCGGGCGAGTTCCGCTGCCGCGTGTCCGTCGAGCACGGCGCCGGTGCCGCGCGGTTTCATCATACGTTCGAGCACAGTCACGCGTATCCGACCGAGCGCGAGGCCATGATCGAAGGGCTGCGCGCTGGCATGACCTGGATCGAGATGAAGACGTCGCAGGTCTTCAACGTATGAACGGACCCGCGCCAGGACGGCGCGGGAGGATTGTCGGCCGGGCCGCGATCGCAGAATCGCGCCACGCCACGGGAAACGCGTGCCGCCGCATCGTGTGCGGGCGGGCGCATGCAAGGCGGTCGACGAGCGGGCGGCCCCGTCGGGAGAGTAGGACATGGGCGTGGGCATGCAGATCGCCTGCCGGGGATTCACCGGGTCCGCCGCGGTGGAAGCCGAGGCCGGCGCGCAGCTGGTGCGGCTCGAGCGGTTCCGCGCGCTGATCGGCGGCTGCCACCTCGCGATCGAATCGCGCGTGGCGACCGATGGCGTGCGGCTGTACGACGTGCGGCTCGACCTGGTGATGCACGACGCGGCGCTCAGGCCGCTGCCGCCATGCGCGGGAAACGACCTCGACGACGCGCTGCGCCGCGCATTCGCCCAGGCCGAGCAGGCGCTGATCGCGTGGCAGGCGAGCGGCGCAAGGGCGGCGCTGCGCCGATGATCCGGCGTCGCGCGTCAGACCTGCGCGAGCGCGTGCGCGTCGAGGATGCGCACGCGCTTGCCGCGCGTTTCGACCAGCGCGTCGCGATGGAACCGCGAGAACATCCGGCTGACGGTCTCGAGCTTCATCCCGAGATAGCAGCCGATTTCCTCGCGCGTCATCCGCAGGTTGAATTCGGTCGCCGAATAACCGCGCGCCTCGAAACGGGACGACAGGTTCAGCAGGAAATGCGCGACGCGCTGTTCGGCCGACATCGTGCCGAGCAGCAGCATCTGGCTCGATTCGCGAACGATCTCGCTGCTCAGCATCTGGTAGAGGAAGTGCTGCATCGGCTTGATCTCGCGGCAGGCGGCTTCGAGCGCGCCGAACGGAATGATGCACACGACGCTGTCCTCCAGCGCGATCGCGTCGCAGCAATGCTGGCCGCTGCCGATGCCGTCCATCCCGAGCGTTTCGCCGGCGATCTGGAAGCCCGTCACGTGCTCGCGGCCGTCGCGATGCATCATCACCGTCTTGAACGAACCCGCGCGCACCGCATAGATGCTCTGGAACGGATCGTCGATGCGGAACAGCGCGTCACCCTGGCGAACGTGCCGGGTCGTGCAGATGATCGAGTCGAGGCGGCCGTACTCGGCGGCCGTCAGGTGCGGCAGGCACATCGAGCGCATCGCGCAGGCCGAGCAGCGTGCGGCCGGATGTTTGGCGGCGTCGGCGCGCGCGGCCGCGCGCAGCGGAATCGTTGGCCGGGGTACGACGGACACGTCGGCGGCGCAGGCGGTGGCTGTGGACATAAGTCACTCCGGCTCGTCAGGGGTGGTGCACACGAGCGTGCACCAGGGATTCGATGACACGGCATGCGGCGTCGAATTCGACGGTCTTGTCGAAGAAGTAGTCGGCTCCCGCCGTCGCGCATGCCTCTCTGAATGCCGGCGCCGAATGATTCGTCAGCACGATCGTGACGATGCGCGGTGCGACCTTCGACAGCATCCCGATGAGGGCGAGGCCGCTGCCATCCGCGAGCCGCACGTCGACGATCACGACATCCGCCCGGCAACTGCGGATGTGCGTCCACGCATCCTGGCCGTCTTCCGCTTCGCCCACGACGGCGACGCCGCGGATCGCGCCGACGAGCAGCGCGATCCGCTGACGGACGGCGACGGCGTGATCGACGAGAAACACCCTGAGCGCGGCGGGTGACAGGCTGGCATTCATGCCGGCAGTATCGTGTTGCGCCGCCGAAATTGAAATCGGCCGAATTGGAAGTTTGTGTAGGCCGCTTCGACGCGTTGTAGGGCGTTTCCTACAACGCGTCCGGGAAACCGCCGGCGCGGCTCCGATGTTGCCGCGATATGCCGGTACGCGGTCAGCCGGCGCCGCGCGCCTCGAGCGCATCGCGCGCCGTGCGGCACGCGGCGAGATCCCATGCAGCGCAGCCGACGCTCTTGAACAGCATCGGCCCGCCGCGCGCGAACGTGCCGTTCAGCACGTCGGCGAGCGACGCGACGTGCTGCCAGTCGACCTGCGCGACGATCAGGTCGCCGGCCTCGTGGCGCGCGCCGGCCGGATCGTCGACGACGAGCCGGCTGCCGTGCACGGTGTTCGCGCCGATCTCGGCGGCATCCGCGGTGAACGCGCCGACGCCGACCACGAGCCGGCCCTCGCGCGCGGCTTCCCGGTAGACGGGCGTGCGGCTCGTCGTCAGCGTGACGACGACGTCGATCGCGTCGGGAATCGCTTCGCCGTCGAGCGGTGCGAGCCGCGGCGCCTGCGCGCGATGCGCCGCGCAGAACGCGGCCGCGCTGTCGGCGCGCGTGCCGCGCACGTGGAGGCGCGCTTCCGGGAAGATCGCCGCGAGCGCTTCCGCGTGATTGGCCGCCTGCTTGCCGGTGCCGATCAGCAGGACGTCGCGCGGCGCGGCGCCATGCAGCGCCTCGATGCCGAGCGCCGTGACGGCCGCCGTGCGGCGGCCGGTGACCGTCGGGCCGTCGAGCGCGAAGCGCAGTTCGCCCGTGGTCGCGTCGTACGCGCTCACCTGGCCGAGGATCGTCGGCAGGCCGCGCGTGCCGTTACCGGGGCAGACGTTCACGAGCTTGTGGCTCGCGAGGTCGCGCGCGCTCGACGGCATCGACAGCATCACGCCGCCGGCCTGCAGCGGCACGACGAGGCGCTCGGGGCTGACGATCTCGCCCGCCGCATACTCGGCAACGGCTTGCCTGAGCGTGGCGAGCAGCGCCGGGTAGTCGAGCAATGCGGCCGTGTCGGCCGCATCGAAAACGGGAATCGGGGAAAGGGCGGTCATCGTGTACGTCGTATGCGTCGTGAGCGTGGACGGCGGGCGCATGCCGCGCCCGCCACGGGGCTGCCGGATACCGCGACACCAGGCAGCGTGGATCGAATCTATACCACTTTCTGGCGCACCCGCAACCCAGAAAATAAAGCGTCGAGCCGGTTTTGGTTCTAATATCTGTCCAGAAGGGTTGCCGTGGCGCGATACCGGCACCGCTCCGGTATAGTGCGAACCCATTCCAGATCCACGCCCGCGACCGGGCAGGAGCCATACGATGATGTCCGCGCGTCCCGAATCAATCGAAGGCGGTTTCCGGCCGCTGCAGATCTACGAGCAGGTAGCCGAGAAGATCCGCGACGAAATCCGCGCCGGGCGCTACGCGGCCGAGTCGCGCCTGCCGTCCGAGCGCGAGCTCGCCGCGCTGTTCCAGGTCGGCCGGCCGGCCGTGCGCGAGGCGCTCGGCGCGCTGCAGAACGAAGGGCTGGTGTTCACGAAGCGCAATTCGGGCACCTATGTCGTCGCGGCGCCGCTCGACGTGCTCGCGCGGCGCGGCGACGCACCGATGGCGTCCGAGGCCGACTTCAGCCCGACGTCGACACTCGACGTCCGGCTGATCCTGGAGCCCGCGATCGCACGTCTCGCGGCCGCCCATGGCCGCGCCGATCCCGGTGCCGAGCGTTATCTCGCGCAGATGGAAACCATCACCGACGTCGACGATCCGCACCAGCGCGCGCTCTGGAACGAGAGCGACCGGCTGTTCCACCGGCAGCTCGCGCTGATGACGGGCGACGCGCTGATGGTGAAGATCGCGGACGAAGTCGCGAAGACGATGGACCAGCCGCTGTGGAAACGGCTGAAGGACGACGGCATCTACGACGCGGGCCGGATCCGGCTCTACGTGTCCGAGCACCGGCTGATCTACGAGGCGATCGTGTCGGGCGATGCCGATGCGGCCGCGTTCTACGTCGAACAGCACATCCGCCGCGTGCGGCGCGACATCGCGCCGAAGTAGAACGAATCCGCGCGAATGCATTCTGGTCTTAAATATGACCAAAATTCCGAAATTATTTTGAAATTGCTTGCGATGTGACCACGTGTGTCCTACATTGGTTTCACTCAAAACCAATCAGGAGACATCATGCGACACCTCGTTACCGCGCTCTCGGTGGCCGTTGCCGCCGGCGCGCTGACTTCCGCGCACGCGCAGGAAGTCGTGATGATCGGCCATTCGGCGCCGCTCACCGGGCCGCAGGCCGCGAACGGCAAGGACAACGAAAACGGCGCGCGGCTCGCCGTGGACGAACTCAACAAGGCCGGCATCAAGGTCGCCGGCAAGGCCGTCACGTTCAAACTGGTTTCCGAAGACGACCAGGCTGACCCGAAGGCCGGCGTGCAGGTCGCGCAGAACCTCGTCGACAAGGGCGTCGTCGCGGTGCTCGGACCGTACAACTCGGGCGTCGCGATCCCCGCGTCGCGCGTGTACTCGACTGCCGGCGTGCCGATCCTGCCGGTCGCGTCGAACCCGGCGCTGACGAAGCAGGGCTTCAAGAACATCTTCCGGATCGGCGCGAGCGACGAACAGCTCGGCGGCACGATGGCGACGTTCGCCGCGAAGACGCTGAACGCGAAGACGGCCGCCGTGATCGACGATCGCACCGCTTACGGGCAGGGCGTTGCCGAGCAGTTCATGAACGTCGCGAAGGCGAACGGGATCCGGATCGTCGACCAGGAGTACACGAACTCGTCGGCCACCGACTTCCTCGGCATCCTCACCAAGATCAAGGCCGGCAACCCCGACGTGATCTTCCTCGGCGGTTATGCGGCGCAGGGCGCGCCGATGGCCAAGCAGATGAAGCAGCGCGGGCTGCGCGCGAAGCTGCTCGGCGGCGACGGCATCTGCTCGGCGGACATGGGCAAGGTCGCGGGCGACGCGGCATCGATCGTCTACTGCGCGCAGGGCGGCGTCGCGCTCGAGAAGACGGCGGCCGGACGCGCGTTCCTGAAGAAGTACCACGACACCTATCACACCGATACGCAGGTCTATGGCGTCAACTACTACGACGGGATGAAGCTGCTCGCCGACGCGATGGTCAAGGCCGGTACGACCACCGACAAGGCGAAGCTGATCGCGCAGCTCGCGAAGTCGAACTATGCGGGCGTCGCGGGCACCTATTCGTTCGACGCGAACGGCGACCTGAAGGGCGCGCCGACGACCGTCTACGTGATCCGCAACGGCCTGCCGGAGCCGTACGCGAAGTAACCGGCGCCCACGCTTGCCACCGGACGGCGGCGCGGCCGCCGTCCTTCGTTTCAACGCATCCGATTCGACATGAAAATTTCCCGATCCCTTTCCACCGTCGAAGTCCATACGGGCGGCGAGGCGTTCCGCATCGTCACGAGCGGGCTGCCGCGCCTGCCCGGCGACACGATCGTCCAGCGCCGCGCGTGGCTCAAGGCGCACGCCGACGAGATCCGCCGCGCGCTGATGTTCGAGCCGCGCGGCCACGCCGACATGTACGGCGGCTACCTGACCGAGCCGGTCTCGCCGAATGCCGATTTCGGCGTGATCTTCGTGCACAACGAAGGCTACAGCGACCATTGCGGGCACGGCGTGATCGCCTTGTCGACCGCCGCCGTCGAGCTCGGCTGGGTGCAGCGCACGGTGCCGGAAACGCGGGTCGGCATCGACGCGCCGTGCGGCTTCATCGAGGCCTTCGTCCGGTGGGACGGCGAGCATGCGGGGCCCGTGCGCTTCGTCAACGTGCCGTCGTTCATCTGGCAGCGCGACGTGTCGGTCGAGACGCCGTCGTTCGGCACCGTGACCGGCGACATCGCGTACGGCGGCGCGTTCTATTTCTACGTCGACGGTGCGCCGTTCGACCTGCCGGTGCGCGAGTCGGCGGTCGAGAAACTGATCCGCTTCGGCGCGGAAGTGAAGGCCACCGCGAACGCGAAGTACCCGGTCGTGCATCCGGAAATCCCGGAGATCAACCACATCTACGGCACGATCATCGCGAACGCGCCGCGCCATCCGGGCTCGACGCAGGCGAACTGCTGCGTGTTCGCGGATCGCGAGGTCGACCGTTCGCCCACGGGCTCCGGCACCGGCGGCCGTGTCGCGCAGCTGTACCAGCGCGGGTTGCTCGCGGCCGGCGACACGCTCGTCAACGAATCGATCGTCGGCACGGTCTTCAAGGGGCGCGTGCTGCGCGAAACGACGGTCGGCGACATCCCGGCCGTGATTCCGGAGGTGGAGGGCAGTGCGCACATCTGCGGGTTCGCGAACTGGATCGTCGACGAGCGCGATCCGCTGACTTACGGCTTCCTCGTGCGCTGAACGGCGGCGCCGATCAGCCGCCGTCGAGCCGTTTCCCGGTTGTCGTACCAGGTTTGGCGCGTCGTTCCCGTTGCGGGGCACGCGCCTTTTTTGCGTGCGCAACACGGGCGCAGCCGCGCGGCGCGCGCCCGCGCAACGCCGCCGCGGCCGTGGGGCCGCGCGAGTTTGGTACGATGCAGCCTTTTCAGCCGAGCTCCACCCGCGTGAATCGCCGAAACGTGTCGTCAGTGCGTGCCTTCTGTGCCAGATGGGTCGCGCGCGCCCAACCCGTCGCGGCTGCCGCCGTGGCGCGGGTCAAGCCTCTCGCCGCCACCGCGTGGCGCCATCTCCGTCACCCGACGCGCCGCGGCGTGCTGCTCACGGGCGCCGCCGTGCCGGCGCTGTTCGTGGCGTACGTGGTCGTGCTGATCCCGTTCACGCCGGGCATCGGCGACATCCGCAAGGCGCGCGTCGACCAGCCGGCGCAGGTGCTGTCCGCCGACGGCAAGCTGCTGGCCGAATTCAAGCCGTCCAACCGCGAGTGGGTGCCGCTCAAGCAGATCTCGCCGCACATGGTCGACGCGCTGATCGCGACCGAGGATCACCGCTTCTACGCGCATCACGGCCTCGACTGGAAGCGCACGGCCTCGGCCGCGCTCCATACGTTCTCCGGCAGCCGCCAGGGCGGCTCGACGATCACGCAGCAGCTCGCGCGCAACCTGTATCCGGACGAGATCGGCCGCGCGCCGACGCTCACCCGCAAGGTGAAGGAGGCGATCACCGCGCTGAAGATCGAGGCGGTCTACAGCAAGGACCAGATCCTCGAAACCTACCTGAACACGGTGCCGTTCCTGTACAACGCGTACGGCGTCGAGATGGCCGCGCGCACCTACTTCGACAAGTCGGCCGACGAGCTCGACGTGCTCGACAGCGCGACGCTCGTCGGGATGCTGAAGGGCAACAGCTACTACAACCCGGTGCTGAACCCGGAGCGCGCGCTGCAGCGGCGCAATACGGTGCTCGGCCAGATGGTGAAGTACGGCAAGCTGTCGCCGGCGCAGTTCGCGCAGCTGCAGCGCCGGCCGCTGCGCATCGATTTCGAGCGCCAGAAGGAGCCGCCGGGGCCGGCGCCGCACTTCGCGCAGCAGTTGCGCAAGTGGTTGATCGCGTGGGCCGACCGCAACGACTACAACATCTACTCGGACGGGCTGATCGTGCGCACGACGATCGACTCGCGGCTGCAGCAGATGGCGACGCAGGCGCTCACGCTGCAGGGCAACCAGTTGCAGGGCATCGCGAACGGCGCATGGAGCGGCCGCGACGGCTGCGGCACCGACAACGAGGTGTTCCGCACCTTCATGCGCGAGTCGCCCGAGTACAAGGCCGCGCAGGACGCCGGCAAGGACGACGCGGCCGCGATGAAGCTGCTCGCGGCCGACCGCGGCTTCATGCGCGCGCTGTGCAAGGCGAAGACCGACGTTCAGGCGGGTTTCCTCGCGATCGATCCGCGTGACGGGCAGATCCGCGCCTGGGTCGGCAGCCGCGATTTCACCCGCGAGCCGTTCGACCACGTCGCGCAGGCGCGGCGCCAGCCCGGCTCGACGTTCAAGCCGTTCGTCTATGGTGTCGCGTTCGCGAAGGGAATGAAGCCGGACGACACGTTCATCGACCAGCCGGTCGAGATCCCGCTGAAGGGCGGCGAGATCTGGCGGCCGAACGACGACGTGCCGCCGACCGGCAAGCCGATGACGCTGCGCGACGCGGTCGCGCTGTCGCGCAACCGGATCACCGCGCAGGTGATGGAGCAGGTCGGGCCGGCCGCTGTCGCGCGGCTCGCGCGCGACATGGGCGTGCGCGAAAGCCCGCTCGAACGCGTGCCGTCGCTCGCGCTCGGCACGAGCCCGGTCACGCTCAAGGAGATGGTCGCGTCTTACGCGACGATCGCGAACGGCGGGCTGTACGTCGAGCCGCAGATGGTCACGCGCATCGAGAACCGCCAGGGCGAGGTGCTCGCCGAATACGCGCCGGCGCCGCCCGAACGCGCGCTCGACGCCGAAACCGACAAGACGCTGCTCGGCGTGATGCGCGACGTCGTGACGCGCGGCACGGGCGGCAGCATCCGCACGCGTTTCGGGATCCGCGGCGACGTGGCCGGCAAGACGGGCACGACGCAGGACAACGCGGACGGCTGGTTCATCCTGATGCAGCCGGGCCTCGTCGCCGGCGCGTGGGTCGGCTTCGACGACGGCCGCGTGACGCTGCGCAGCGACTACTGGGGGCAGGGCGCGCACAGCGCGCTGCCGATCGTCGGCGATTTCTTCCAGCGTGCGCAACGCGCCCGCCTCGTCGACGCGAAGGCGAAGTTCGATACCGAGCCGTCACCCGGCTGGTTCGCGTCGCTGCGCGAGCGTGTGACGGACCTGTTCGACACGTGGTTCCCGCCCGAATCGAAGAAGGCGTCCGCGCCCGTCAGGACACAGCGTATCGAGCGTCCGCCCGAGGTCGACGAAGGTGCGGCTTCGGATGCGTCGGCCGCATCGGCACCCGAGGCCGCGTCCGGCGGTCTCGTCGAGGAATGGGTGCCGGCGTCCGAAGTGGCCGCATCGGCCGCCGCGTTGTCGGCGGGCGCGTCCCAACCGCAGCCCGCGCAGCCGCCGGGGGGCGGCGAGGGCGGGCGGTGGTCGGCGCGGGGACGAGGGGCAGAGCGCA
>NZ_JAAGPK010000173.1:0-15561 GCF_017104685.1 Burkholderia sp. Tr-20355
TGCTATCGCCGGCCGCCGGTGCGATCGCCTCCGCCAACGCGCACGTACTCGCGCCGCACGTCGGCAGCGCCGACTGGACGGACGCCCTGAGCCAGAAGGTCGTGTTCCTGTCGAATGCGCACCAGCAGAGCGCCGAGCTGACGCTCAACCCGCCCGATCTCGGGCCGCTGCAGGTCGTGCTGCGCGTCGCGGACAACCATGCGCACGCGCTGTTCGTGTCGCAGCACGCACAGGTGCGCGAAGCCGTCGAAGCCGCGCTGCCGAAGCTGCGCGAGGCGATGGAAGCGGGCGGGCTCGGGCTCGGCAGTACGACCGTCAGCGACGGCGGCTTCGCTTCCCCGCAGCAGAACCCGCAACAGACCTTCTCCGGCGGCCAGTCGTCGCGGCGCGGAAACGGCGAACCGTCAGCCGTCGATGCACCGGCCGACGTTGCGCAATCCGCACCGGCCGCCGCGAGCGTGAGCCGCGCCGGCCTCGTCGATACGTTTGCCTGAGCATGGCCGCTGCCGTGCGCGCGCCGCGCTCAGCGGCCGTGCACCGCGGCAGCCGCCTCGCCGCGCGGTACCCCGCCCTTGCGCGCCGCGACGATGAAGTCCGCCGCGCGCTCGCCGATCATCACCGACGGCGCATTCGTGTTCCCGCCGACCAGTGTCGGCATCACCGACGCATCGACCACACGCAGCCCTTCGACGCCGCGCACGCGCAACTGCGGATCGACGACCGCACGCGCATCCGAGCCCATCCGGCACGTGCCGACCGGGTGGTAGATCGTGTCGGCATGCGCGACGATCGTCGCGCGCAGCTCGGCCTCGCTCTGGTCCGCCCGCGTGTACAGCTCGCGCCCGCCCTGCGACGCGAGCGGCGCCTGCGACAGGATGCGGCGCATCGCCTGCGTGCCGCGCACGAGCAGGTCGAGATCGCGTGAATCGCTGAAGAAGCGCGGATCGATCAGCGGCGCGTCGCGCGCATCGCCGCTCGCGAGCGCGACCGTGCCGCGGCTGAACGGCCGCAGCGCGCACACGTGCAGCGAATAGCCGAACCCCCAGTGCATCTTGCGGTTGTGGTCGTCGACGAGCGCCGTGCAGAAATGCAGCTGCAGGTCGGGACGCTCGAGCGACGGATCGCTCTTGATGAAACCGCCGGCCTCCGCGACGTTGCTCGTCATCATTCCCGTGCGGCTCGAGAAATAGCGCGCGAGCGCGGGCGTCATCTTCGCGATCCCGCGCACGCACACGCCGACCAGCTCCGACGAATTCACGCGCGTGTTGATGATGAAGTCGATGTGGTCGATCAGGTTCGTGCCGACGTCCGGCGCGTCCTGCACGACCGCGATCCCATGCCGGCGCAGTTGCTCGGCCGGGCCGATCCCCGAACACATCAGCAGCTGCGGCGAATTGAACGCGCCGGCCGACAGGATCACCTCCGCGCGCGCGCCGAGCGTCTCGACGCGGCCGTTGCGCGATACCGCGACACCGACCGCGCGCTTGCCGTCGAAGCCGACGCGCAGCACCGTCGCATCGGTGATCACGTGCAGGTTCGGCCGGTTGCGGCCGTAGATGTACGCGCGCGCCACGCTGCAGCGCGAGCCGTCGCGGTGCGTGACCTGGTAGAAGCCGACGCCTTCCTGCGTCGCGCCGTTGAAGTCGTCGTTCAGCGGATAGCCGGCCGCGTGCGCGGCCTGGATGAATCGTTCGGAGAACGGATTGCGAAAGCGCAGATCCGACACCGTCAGCGGGCCGTCCGCGCCGTGCCATGCATCGGCGCCGCGTTCGTTGCCTTCCGCGCGGCGGAAATACGGCAGCACGTCCTGCCAGCCCCAGCCCGTCGCGCCGAGCTGCGCCCACTCGTCGTAGTCGCCCGGATGGCCGCGCGTGTAGATCATCGCGTTGATCGCGCTCGAGCCGCCCATCCCGCGCCCGCGCGGCTGGTAGCCGCGCCGCCCGCCGAGGCCCGGCTGCGGCACCGTCTCGTAGCCGTAGTTCGTGCCGAGCTTGAACGGCACCAGCGCCGCGATGCCGACCGGCATGTTGACGAGCAGGTTGCGCTCCGTATGCGAGCCGGCCTCGATCAGCGCGATCGTCGCATCGGGGCAGGCATCGGCGAGACGGCCGGCCAGGCTCGACCCGCCCGAACCGCCGCCGACGATGATGTAGTCGTATTGCATGTCACGTCTCCGTCGTGTCATGGAGGGCGCCCGGCACCGCCGCGCGACCGCGTCTCCTCTTGTAATGTTCGGGCATTGTAGGAACGGCCGTCGCATGCACGGCGCGCGGATTCAAGAGCGATTCCTCTAAACGCCCGCGTGAACTAAATTTAAGATGTATCGATTCGCTTCGCGCGATACGCCGGCCACGAGAAGCCGGTCCGTCGCGAAACGGGAGGGACGACGATGCAGCGCCGGATTCTGCAGGCCGTGTGCCGACCGGGTGGTCCGGATGTCACGCGCGCGGCCCGCATTTCATTTCAAACGGCCGCCCCCGCGGCGACGCTCGGCATCATGCGCGCGGTCGATCGAAATCGAACGGCACGGGTCGCCGCCGACCGTTTGGATAACGTATCGCCGCAGCCGCACGATGCATCGCGATACGGATCGGCAGACACGTCGCCCGGCGCTGCTTCGGTGCGCCGGCATGCGATCGCGCGGCAGCATCGCACGCCCGCTCGTCACCGCCTCGGGGCGTGCACGCGTGCCGTGCGACACGCGTGTCGACGGCGGACACCGTCGCGCGGATACGACGCCCGCCGCGGGATGCAATCGGTTTTCGAGTACACGTCGCATCCGGCCCCGCGCCGCGCGACACGCATCACCCGATCCGCGCCGCCGCGCTCGCCGAGCGTGCGGCGTGACGGCCGGCCGGCCCGCCCGGTCCAACTGGAGGAGACGACATGAAGAACGACCTGCCCGAACTGGCCCCTCAAGCACTGCCGTCGGTCGACGCGCTGACGGCGCTGCTGCGCGACCAGCGCGCGGCGTACCTGCGCGCACCGTATCCGGCATGGGAGACGCGCATGCAGCACCTGCGCGCGCTGCGCACGATGCTGATCGACCATGCGGACGCACTCGCCGAGGCGATCAGCGCCGATTTCGGCCATCGCGCGAAGCAGGAAGTGCTGCTGTCGGAAATCTGGATGGCGAAGGAAGAGATCGACGACGCGCTGAAGCACGGCAAGCGCTGGATGAAGCCGATCCGCAAGCCGATGAACAAGTGGCTGCGGCCGGCGCGCGCGAAGGTGATTCCGCAGCCGCTCGGCGTGGTCGGCATCGTCGTGCCGTGGAACTATCCGGTGCTGCTCGCGGCCGGGCCGCTGATCTGCGCGCTCGCGGCCGGCAACCGCGCAATCATCAAGATGTCGGAACTGACGCCGCGCACGTCGGCCCTGTTCGAGCAACTCATCGGCAAGACCTTCACGCGCGACCACGTCGCGGTCGTGAACGGCGACGCGG
The DNA here is from genome assembly GCF_017104685.1 of Burkholderia sp. Tr-20355. Taxonomy (NCBI): domain Bacteria; kingdom Pseudomonadati; phylum Pseudomonadota; class Betaproteobacteria; order Burkholderiales; family Burkholderiaceae; genus Burkholderia; species Burkholderia sp. Tr-20355. Next base: position 3,446 of record NZ_JAAGPK010000173.1, read on the forward strand.
AGGTCGGCGCCGCGTTCAGCGCGCTGCCGTTCGATCACCTGCTGTTTACCGGTTCGACGCATGTCGGCCGCCACGTGATGCGTGCGGCCGCCGACAACCTGACGCCCGTCACGCTCGAGCTCGGCGGCAAGTCGCCGGCCATCGTCGGCCCGAACGCGCGCTTCGACGCGGCCGTCGACGCGATCGTCGCCGGCAAGTCGCTGAATGCGGGCCAGACCTGCATCGCGCCCGACTACGTGCTGCTGCCGCGCGGGATGGAAGCCGCGTTCATCGAGCGCGCACGGGCACGCTTCGCGAAGCTGTATCCGAACCTGGCGACGAACGGCGACTACACGACGATCGTGTCGCCGCGTCACTACGCGCGCCTGCAGCAACTCGCGAGCGACGCGCAGGCCGCCGGCGCGCAGCTGCATCCGCTGTCCGACGCACCCTCCGATCCCGCGTCGCGCCGCTTCGTGCCGTGCGCGGTCACGCAGGTGCCGGCCGCGTCGCAGTTGATGCAGGAGGAAATCTTCGGACCGCTGCTGCCGCTCGTGCCGTACGAGCGGCTCGACGAGGCGATCGCGTACGTGAATGCCCGCCCGCGTCCGCTCGCGCTCTACCTGTTCGACGAGGATGGCGGCACGATCGACCGCGTGATGCGCGAAACGATCTCGGGCGGCGTGACGATCAACGAAGCGCTGATGCACATCGCGTGCGGCAGCTTGCCGTTCGGCGGTGTCGGTGCGAGCGGCATGGGCGCATACCACGGCTACGACGGTTTCGTGACGTTCTCGAAGATGAAGCCCGTGCTCACGCAGGCGCGCCTGAACACGCGCAACCTGCTTGCGCCGCCGTACGGCAAGCGCTTCGCCGCGCTGATCAAGCTGATGCTGAAGCTCTGAGGCAGCCGTATCGGACGGGCCGCCCGCATCGCGCCGCGGCCCTTGCCAGCCTGCCGCGCGGCGGGGATGCCGCGCGTGCCGTCACACGGGCCAGAGCGGCCCTTCCTGCATCGCGCCGATCTGCTCGCGCAACTCGAGCACGCGCGCTTCCCAGTAACGGTGCGTGTTGAACCACGGGAAGGCGGCCGGAAACGCGGGATCGTCCCAGCGCCGCGCAAGCCATGCCGCGTAGTGGATCAGCCGCAGCGTGCGCAGCGCTTCGACCAGATGCAGCTCGCGCGGCTCGAATTCGCAGAAATCCTCGTAACCGGCGAGCAGGTCCGCGAGCGCGCGCGACGCGCCTTCGCGATCGCCCGGCAGCAGCAGCCACAGATCCTGGACCGCCGGCGCCATCCGGCTGTCGTCGAAGTCGACGAAATGCGGGCCGGCATCGGTCCACAACACGTTGCTCGGATGGCAGTCGCCGTGCGTGCGCAGCAGGCGGATGTCGCCCGCGCGTTCGAACGCGGCCTCGACGCCCTCGAGCGCGAGCGCGACGGCCGTCTCGTAGGCCGGTCGTACGTCATCCGGAATGAAATCGTGCGCGAGCAGGTAGTCGCGCGGCTCGTAGCCGAACGTATGGATGTCGAGCACGGGACGCGCGACATACGGCTCGGTCGCGCCGACCGCGTGAATCCGGCCGATGAAGCGGCCGAGCCATTCCAGCGTGTCGCTGCGGTCGAGATCGGGGGCGCGCCCGCCGCGCCGCTCGAAAATCGAGAAGCGGAAGCCGTCGAACGCGTGCAGCGTGCGGCCGTCGAATGTACGCGCGGGCACCGCCGGAATCTCGCGCGCGGCGAGTTCGGCGACGAACGCATGCTCTTCGAGAATCGCGTCGTCCGACCAGCGTGCCGGGCGATAGAACTTCGCGACGACCGGCGGGCCGTCTTCGATGCCGACCTGGTAGACGCGGTTTTCGTAGCTGTTGAGGGCGAGCAGGCGCCCGTCGGTGCGCAGGCCGGCCGGTATCAGCACGCTGTCGAGCGCGTCGAGCACGCACTCGGGCGTGAGGCCGGCGAACGGCGGGCTGGCGGGAGAAGCGGGAGCGGAAGTGGCGTCTGTCATGTCCCGCATTGTGCCGCCAGCCGGACCGAAAGACGAGCGTCCGGTGCGGCGCCCGCTTAGTGAAGCGCCGCGCCGGCCGGCAGCACGGATTCGCCGGTGTCGATCAGGTCCTCGAGAAAGAACGGCTCGGTGTTGAGTTCTTTCGACTCACCCGGCACGCCCGCGTACCAGGTCACCATGGCCATGTCGCCCAGGATGCGCTGGACGATGCCGCGCGCGCCCTTCGGCACCGCGATATGGGTAGTGCAGACAATCGACCCGATATGCATGATGGTTCCCCACTCTTGACTCTTGAAACCCGGCCCGCTGGCGGGCCGGCAAATGCACGATCCGCGCCGCTCTCGACGAAGCGTTGCGCGTCATCCCATTGTTCACGGTTTATCGAAGCACGAAAAGAAGAAGAAGCAGGCGAAGTGCCGCGAATTCGTCGAATGTCTCCAATCAACCACTGCGCCGGGCACGTACTTGCCCGCCCGGTTACCCCCATCATACCCTGTCGAATGTGACTGCCCGCCGAAACCGCCCGGCACGCCGGCACGCACGTGATCGACGCATCGCGTCGTTCGTGATGCGACGCCGCCGACAAGGGTTGCGCTCGATCCTTGCCTTGCGGTACCTTTGGCCTTCATCCGCGTTCAATCGCCTTCCGACACGATGCATCCGCTCACGTCCGCCCTCGCCCAATCCCGGCCGCAGTTCGACTCGCGGCCGCAGGCGTGCGCGCATCCGTCGGTCCTGCCTCCTCCTGTCGCACCGCCGCTCGTCGGCGCCGCGCCGCCCCCTCCGGCAGCGCGCGCCGGCTGACCAGCCGGCTGCCGTTTCGTCTTCCATTCGCCCCCGCTGGCCGCAGTGCGTGCGTCGTCACGTACCGCCTGTTGCCGCGCGCGGATGGAACGTTCCGATCCGTTCGACAGGTGGATTCACATGGTTTCGTTCAAACGCGCGCTCGCCGCGCATGGCGCGACATCGCTCTTCGTGCTGCTGTGGAGCAGCGGCGCGATCTTCTCCGAACTCGGTCTGCGTCACGCGTCCGCATTCGCCTTTCTCACCGCGCGCTTCGCGCTCGCGTCGCTCGTGCTGCTCGCGCTGGCCGTCATGCGCAAGCGCTGGCTGCCGCCGCGCGGCGAGCGGCGCATGGCCGCGCTGACCGGCGTGCTGATGATGGGCGGTTATTCGATCTTCTACCTGCTCGCACTCGAGCGCGGGATCGCGCCCGGTGTGCTCGCAACGATTCTCGGCGTACAGCCGATCCTCACGCTCGCGATCGTCGAGCGACGCTGGCAGCCCGTGCGCGTCGCGGGTCTCGCGCTGTCGCTGGCCGGGCTCGCGCTCGTCGTGTGCCGGGGCGCGAGCGGCGGTGCGGGCGGCCTGTCGGCGGCAGGCATCGCGTGCGCGCTCACCTCGCTCGTCGCGCTGACCGCCGGCTCGCTGCTGCAAAAGCGCGTACGCGCGGCGCCCGCCGACGTGCTGCCGCTGCAGAATGCGATCGGCCTTGCGCTGTGCGTCGCGATCGTGCCGTTCCGGCCGGTGTCGTTCGAGATGAACTGGGCGTTCGTCGTCCCGCTGCTGTGGCTCGGCGTCGTGATTTCGGTGATCGCGCAACTGCTGTTCTACCGGTTGATGCAGCGCGGCGATCTCGTGAACGTGACGAGCCTGTTCTATCTCGTGCCCGTCGTCACCACGCTGATGGATGCCGTGTGGCTCGGCAACCGGCCGGAGCCGCTCGCGCTCGCCGGCATGGGGGCGATCGTCGCGGGGCTCGCGCTCGTGTTCCGCGCATCGGCCGCCCGCGCGCAACCCGAGCGCGCGTAAGCGTGCGGGCCGCCGCGCCGCGGTGCGGCGGCCCGCATCGGACACATGCGCCCATTGCGCGAAAAACGAAAGGAACGGGAAAGATACGCGCAAGGCGTTCGTCTGGCTTGCGGAAAAAATGCGTGTTTCCGCGGGCTTTCCGCTGATTTTTAATGGTTCGGATAGCGAAAAGCGCCGCCGGTTGCCTATACTCGAATTGACCGCCCCGCTCGCAAACGGGTCGGGCCAACACTAGAAACACCCGGCATGGGGCCGAATCAAGCGCCAACGCGCTGACTCCGGCCGGCACTGGAGACACGCATGACGACCTATTTCACGATCGGCGACTTCATCCTGTTGATTCCGATGGCGCTGGCCGGAGCGCTGTTTCTCGGCGCGGTACCGTGCGCCACCGAATTCCGTCACAACCTGCTGCGCGTGCTCGGCGTCATCCTCGGCGTCGGCGTCGCGGTGTTGCTCGTCGAAGGCCTGCCTGCGCTGATCTAGCGCGGCAACCCGGCGTTATCGCACGCATCGCTGCGCCGCGGCGATGCGAGGGGTTGCCCGCACGCCCGCGATACGGCACGCGAGATCGTTTCGCATGCCGTATCGACTGCCGGTCAGATCGCCTGATCGGTGGACGGCTTTTCCCACAGATTGATGCCGCCTTCGGTCGCGTAGCGATCGATCTCCGCCAGTTCCTCCGCCGAGAATTCGAGGTTCTTCAACGCGCCGACGTTTTCGCGCACCTGCTCCGCACGGCTCGCGCCGATCAGCGCGGACGTCACGCGGCCATTGCGCAGCACCCACGCCAGCGCCATCTGCGCGAGGCTCTGCCCGCGCCGCTCGGCGATCGCGTTGAGCTTGCGCACGTGCTCGAGGTTGTCCGCGCTCAGGTGATCCTGCTTCAGCGAGCCGCCGCCCGGCTTGTTCACGCGCGCGTCGGCCGGCACGCCGTTCAGGTATTTCGACGTGAGCAGGCCCTGCGCGAGCGGCGTGAACGCGATGCTGCCCGCGCCGACGTCGTCGAGCGCGCCGAGCAGGTCGCCCTCGATCCAGCGGTTCAGCATGTTGTACGACGGCTGGTGGATGAGCAGCGGCACGCGGTACTGCGCGAGCAGCTCGGCCATCTCGCGCGTCTTCGCGGCCGAATACGACGAGATGCCGATGTAGAGCGCCTTGCCTTGCTGCACGGCCGACGCGAGCGCGCCCGCCGTTTCCTCGAGCGGCGTGTGCGCATCGAAGCGGTGCGAGTAGAAGATGTCGACGTAGTCGAGCCCCATGCGCTGCAGGCTCTGGTCGAGACTCGCGAGCACGTACTTGCGCGACCCGCCGCCGCTGCCGTACGGCCCCGGCCACATGTCCCAGCCGGCCTTCGTCGAGATCAGCAGCTCGTCGCGATACGGCCGGAAATCCTCCTTCAGCAGCCGACCGAAGTTGGTTTCGGCGCTGCCGTACGGCGGCCCGTAGTTGTTCGCGAGATCAAAGTGGTTGATGCCGAGATCGAACGCGGTGCGCAGGATCTCGCGCTGCGTCGAGATCGGCGTCGAGTCGCCGAAGTTGTGCCACAGGCCAAGCGACAGGGCGGGCAGTTTGAGCCCGGATTTGCCGCAGGTGCGGTATTGCATGCCGGCATAACGTTCGGAAGCTGCTTCGTAGGCCATGAATAATTCCCGTCAGGACATCGGACAGAAGGACGCGCGCCGGCCGCGCACGGCGCGGCGGCGGCGAAGGAGTCGTACGACGACTATGTTAGCGAAAGCGGCCGGAACGCGCACGGCCGCGTCGCGATGGACGCGACCGCGGTCGTCGCCTACACTGCGGCGTCTCGAATCACCGTTTCAGCGAGGTTGGTATGTCCCGGGTCATCTCGGTTGCATTGCTCGTCGGCGGCGTCGTGCTGCTGTACTTCGGCGGCCAGTCGTTCCATTCGATCAACGACAACGTGTCGCGCTTCTTCACCGGTTCGCCCGCGACGAAGACGATCCTGCTGATCGCCGGCGGGGCCGTCGCATCGCTCGTCGGCCTGATCGGCCTCGCGATGCCGGGCGCCAAGCGCTGATCGCGCGGCCGCACCGCACACGCACGGCCCGCGTCCTGCGATCGGGCCGCGCCAAACGAAACGGGCGGCCAGGCCGCCCGTTGCTTCATGCGCCGGCGATGCGCCGCATCGCCCGATACGTCGCGGCATCTGCGCGCCGCCCGATTCGCGCCTAGAACTGCACTTCCGGCTTCGACGCCGAGCGCGTGCCGGGCACCGGCCGGTTGCTCGCGCCGTGGTACGTGTACACGAGCGAGAATTTCACCTGGTCGGAGCGGTTCTGTCCGGCCGAATGCAGCGTGTTGCAGTGGAAGAACACGACATCGCCCGTCTGCAGCGGCGGGCAGGTGGCCGCGTCGATCAGCTTGCGGTTCTCGGGCAGGTCGCCGCGGAAAAACTTCGCGTCGTCGAACGCTTCCGGCCCGAATTCCGCCGTATGCGAGCCCGGCACGAGCCACAGCGCGCCGTTCTCGTTCGTTTCCGGCCCCAGCGCGAGCCACACCGACACCATGTCGGGACGCGCGAACGACCAGTAACGGAAATCGCGGTGCCACCCCGTCAGGCTGCCGTACGCGGGATGCTTCGTCATCATGCAGTTGTGATGCGCGCGCGACAGCACGGGCTCTTCACCGAAATACTCGCGCATCCACGCGCCGATTTCGGGGGCGATCGCCCGTTCGGCGAACGCCGGATCGCGCGAGTACGCATCGAGCAGCCGCCGCACCGTGTGCCCGCCCGGCGCATGCTTCGACTCGGGCGCGCCCGGGTAGCGCAGATCGGCTTCGAATTCGATCGGCTCGGCGGCCTCGCGCAACTGACGCTCCGCGATCTGCCTGAGCGTCGCGCACTGCTGCTCGCCGACGAGGCCGCGCGCGACGACGAAGCCGCGCTCGCGCAATTCCGCGACTTGCGCGCGGATCGATTCCGACTGCAATGAAGACGACATGGGATGCCAGACGTTTATTGTGTGAATGTGACGATTGTAAATCGGCGCCGGATGCCGCGAACAGCGCCATTGTCGTGCGCAGGGGCATGCCAATCGCGGATTTGATCCGGCTCAAGGGAACTGTTCGTCGCGGCACCTGCCTCACCGACAGGCGGTATGCGGCACACGCCTTGCGGCTCAAGGGTTTATCGCGACTTTTGCCCGTCATGAATCCCCTGTAGCCTGTCGCGGCCTGTCAATTCTGGCGGGCGCGGCGCGCAGCGAGTTTCGGTAAGATCCGTTGCGCCATCCGAGGCCGTTCATACCAGTGCGCTCTCCAGGGCGCCACCCATACAAGCGAAGCATCGTTCACATGCCATTCCGTCTGACTTCCCGTTTCAACCGCGCTGCGAAGCGCGTCGTGCCGCCCGCTCCTGCCCGCTCGCTGCGCCATCACCGCGCCCGCACGCAGGCGCTGGCCGAGCGTACGCCCGCGCACAGCCGGCTGGACGGTATCCGTGCGTGGTTCCACGCATTTTTCTCGATGATGAGCGCGCAGGCATTCACACGCCGTGCCGGCCTGCGCTCGCTGCTGCAGAAGCCGTCGTCGCTGCGCGCGCTCGCGTTGCGCCGCGCGCTCGGCCCGCAGCGCCGCATCAACCGCCCGCGCCGCCTCGCGGCCAGCAACGGCTGGTTCGGGTTCGGCGCACGCTGAACGCGCGCCGGCGGGCACACCCGCCCCGCCACGATCGCCGCCGTTGCGCCGGCGATCGGCACCCATAAAAAAACCCCGGCAAGCCGGGGTTTTTCTTTGCGGGCGAACGACGCTTACGCGACGCGTGCCGTCGGCTCGACGCCAGCCGCTTCGGCCAGGGCGAGCGCCTTGTCGGTCGCTTCCCACGAGAATTCCGGCTCTTCGCGGCCGAAGTGGCCGTAGGCAGCGGTCTTCTCGTAGATCGGGCGCAGCAGGTCGAGCATCTTGATGATGCCCTTCGGACGCAGGTCGAAATGCTCGCGCACGAGCTTCGTGATCACCGCATCCGACACGCGGCCCGTGCCGAACGTGTTGACCATCACCGAGGTCGGCTCGGCCACGCCGATCGCGTACGACACCTGGATCAGCGCGCGCGACGCGAGGCCGGCGGCGACGATGTTCTTCGCGACGTAGCGGCCTGCATACGCGGCCGAACGGTCGACCTTCGACGGATCCTTGCCCGAGAACGCGCCGCCGCCGTGCGGTGCGGCACCGCCGTACGTGTCGACGATGATCTTGCGGCCGGTCAGGCCGCAATCGCCCTGCGGGCCGCCGATCACGAACCGGCCGGTCGGGTTCACGAGGAACTTGATGTCGCCCTTGATCAGCTCGGCCGGCAGCGTCGGCTTGATGATTTCCTCGATCACGGCTTCGCGCAGCGCCGGCAGTTCGATGTCCGGTGCGTGCTGCGTCGACAGCACGACGGTGTCGATCGAATCGGGCTTGCCGTCGACGTAGCGGACCGTCACCTGCGACTTCGCGTCCGGACGCAGCCATTGCAGGCGGCCGTCGCGGCGCAGGCTGGCCTGGCGCTCGACGAGGCGGTGCGACAGGTAGATCGGCAGCGGCATCAGTTCCGGGGTTTCGTCGCACGCATAGCCGAACATCAGGCCCTGGTCGCCCGCGCCTTGGTCGAGGTTGTCGTCGTGTGCACGATCGACGCCCTGCGCGATGTCCGGCGACTGCTTGTCGTATGCGACGAGCACCGCGCAACCCTTGTAGTCGATGCCGTAGTCGGTGTTGTCGTAGCCGATGCGCTTGATGGTGTCGCGCGCGATCTGGATGTAGTCGATGTTGGCCGTCGTGGTGATTTCACCGGCCAGAACGACGAGACCCGTGTTGCACAGCGTTTCGGCCGCTACGCGGGAATATTTGTCCTGCTCGAGGATGGCGTCGAGAATCGCGTCCGAGATCTGGTCCGCGACTTTGTCCGGATGGCCTTCGGAGACGGATTCGGACGTGAAGAGATAATCGTTTGCCACTTTTTCAGGCTCCTGTGTGGTTACGGTTGGTTTCACGTAGCCAGCTTCGTTGGGCCTGAAGCGGCGACGCTTTAGCGGATTACCAGGACCGGGCAGTGCGTGTGGCACCAGCCGGCTTCGCCCCGCAAGTTGTCAGTTAACTCGGCGAAGCCCGTATTATAGCGGCTTTCCTGAATTGTCACAGAGCGCCGCCCGTGCTGCATCTTCCGCTGTCTTACCACCCTGTTCTCGACATGCCGGCCAGCCGGTCCCTCGGAGGTTTCGCATGCTAGGTCGTCTAGCCACGCACCTCGCCATCGGCTTGCTGAAACTGCTCGCCCTGCTGCCGTACGGCCTGACCGCACGGTTCGGCGATGGTCTCGGCTGGCTGCTGTACCAGATCCCCAGCCGGCGAAAGCGCATCGTACACACCAATCTGAAACTCTGCTTCCCGGACTGGAGCGACGCGCGGCGCGAGGAAGTGGCGGGCCAGCATTTCCGCCATGCGATCCGCAGCTACGTCGAGCGCAGCGTGCAGTGGTTCGGCTCGGAGAAAAAGCTCGCGAAGCTGATCCAGGTCGACAGCGCGGTCGATCTCGACGATCCCGACCTGCCGCCGACGCTGTTCCTCGGCCTGCACTTCGTCGGCATCGAGGCCGGTTCGATCTGGCTGAATCGTTCGCTGCACCGCCGCTGCGGGTCGCTGTACCAGCCGTTCTCGAATGCGGTGCTCGAGGAAGCGGCGAAGAAGGCGCGCGGGCGCTTCGACGCCGAGATGGTCGGCCGCGCGGACAGCGCGCGCGTCGTGCTGCGCTGGCTGCGCGACCGCAAGCCCGTGATGCTCGGCGCCGACATGGACTACGGGCTGCGCAACTCGACGTTCGTGCCGTTCTTCGGCGTGCCGGCCTGCACGCTGACGGCCGTCGGCCGGCTCGCGAAGACGGGCCGCGCGCAGGTCGTGCCGTTCATCGGCGAGGTGCTGCCGAACTACAAGGGCTACCGTCTGAAGGTATTCAAGCCGTGGGATCACTACCCGACCGGCGACGACGATCTCGACGCGCGGCGGATGAATGCATTCCTCGAGGAGCAGATCCCGCTGATGCCGGAGCAGTACTACTGGGTCCACAAGCGCTTCAAGACGCGCCCGCCCGGCGAGCCGAGCCTGTACTGACCCTGCCGCGCGAAACCCGCGGGCGCGCCGTCACGTGCGCGCCTGCGCTCTCGCCACCTTCGGCGCGCCGCGCGCCCGCCACGGATCGTAGGCCGACTGCTGCGCGAGCCACAGATCGGCCCGCCCCTCGCCGTCCTCGCCGAGCCACGCTTCGAGACGCAGCGTGGCTCGGCGAGATGCCCGCATGGCCGTGCAGGATGCGCGACAGTGCGGCTCGCGTCACACCCAGCTGCGACGCGGCCTCGGTGACGCTCAGGCCCAGCGCCGGCAGCACGTCGTCACGCAGCGTTTCGCCCGGATGGGGCGGATTGAAGATGCGGGTCATGGCTTGAATCACCTCAGTGATGGTTCTGGTCGTTGACCAGCACGGCATCGGCGCCTTCGAACCGGAACGTCAGCCGCCAGCTGGCGTTGACGCTGACCGCGGAATATCCGATTTGACCGGTACGAAAACGCGCGTCCTGATCGCGCCGTACCTTCGCCGCGCGGCGGGCACGCATCGCCAGCGCCGCTTTCGCCGCGACGGCGCCCGCCGTATCCCGACAATTTGCCTGCCCGTCACCTGCCCGACCAGTCGACCGATCGACCGATACCGCCCGCCGGCGCGACGCGAAGCGCCGCCCCCGCGCGGGACGCCCCAGTCGGCTGCATGTATCATTTGCGGTTGAGATCTGCACGACGAACGACACCGCCCGGCCCGGCCGCCGGCCGTTCATGCCGTGCCGACCGCCTTGTTCGTCATGGAATTCCGGACCCAGTGAAACTCTCGTTCACCAAGATGCACGGCGCGGGCAACGACTTCGTCGTGCTCGACGGCTATTCGCGCGCGTTGCCGCCGCTCACCGACGCGCAGGTGCGCGCACTCGCCAACCGTCATTTCGGCATCGGCGCCGACCAGTTGCTGCTGGTCGAGAAACCGACCGTCGACGGCGCGGATTTCAAGTACCGGATCTTCAATTGCGACGGCGGCGAAGTCGAACACTGCGGCAACGGCGCGCGCTGCTTCGTGAAGTTCGTCAGCGACCGCGGCCTGACCGACAAGCGCAGCGTGCGCGTGCAGGTCATGAAGGGCCTGATCACGCTGACGCTGCAGGACAACGGCGAAGTCGTCGTCGACATGGGTGCGCCCGTGTTCGCGCCGGCGCAGGTGCCGTTCGATGCAGCGGGCCTCGACGGCCGCCGCGAAGGCCGCGACACGCTGTGGCCGCTCGACGTCGGCGGTGCGACGCGCTGGATCTCGACGGTGTCGATGGGCAATCCGCACGCGGTGCAGGTCGTCGACGATACCGACGCGTATCCGGTGCTGGAAGAAGGCCCGCTGATCGAACGCCATGCCCGTTTCCCGCAGCGCGTGAACGCCGGCTTCATGCAGATCGTGTCGCGCAACGAAGTGAAGCTGCGCGTGTACGAACGCGGCGCGGGCGAGACGCTCGCGTGCGGCACCGGCGCGTGCGCGGCGGTCGCGGCCGGCATCCGGCGCGGCCTGCTCGATTCGCCCGTGACCGTGCACACGCACGGCGGCACGCTGACGATCGGCTGGGACGGCGCGCGCGACGAAGCCGCCGCGCTGATGATGGCCGGCCCCGCCGCGACCGTGTTCGAAGGCGAAATCGACCTGAACGCCTGACCCTGCAACGTCCTTGATAACTGAACGCGCCAGCCACATGAACGATCGCGAAGTCGCCGACTACCTGCTCGCCAATCCCGAATTCTTCGCGCAGCACGCCGAACTGCTCGCGACGATCCGTCTCGCGAACCCGCACGGCAAGGCCGCGATCTCGCTGCAGGAGCGGCAGATGGAGATGCTGCGCGACAAGAACAAGCATCTCGAGCGCCGGCTGGCCGAACTCGTGCGCTACGGCCACGAGAACGACAGCCTGTCCGCGAAGTTCAGCCGCTGGACCGCGCGCGTGATCGCGGAACGCGATCCGTACGCGCTGCCGCGCACGATCGCCGACGGCATCGCCGACGTGTTCGACGTGCCGCAGACGGCGCTGCGCGTGTGGGACGTCGCCGACACCTACGCGCAGGCCGACTTCGCCCGCCAGGTCGGCGAGGAAGTGCGCCTGTTCACGAACGGGCTGTCGACGCCGTACTGCGGCGCGAACACGGGCTTCGAAGCGGCGCAGTGGCTCGCGCCCGCGGTCGCCGCGCCGGCCGCGCATGCAGCGGAAGGCGCCGAAGCCGCGCCGGCCGGCGACGGCG
>NZ_JAAGPK010000174.1:0-15437 GCF_017104685.1 Burkholderia sp. Tr-20355
TCGCCCTTTTGCGGGCCGAACACGGCGGTCGCGCCGTGCGCGCCCGTCAGCGGGTTGTCGACGTCGGACATGCCGACGAATTCCGTGTCCTTCAGGCGCGGGTCGAGTGCCGACGCGTCGATGCGCGCGATATCCGCGAGCCGCGACGGCACGGGCTCGACCGGCTGGCCGCCGGCGTCGAAGCACTGCAGGCCGAGGCCGGCGAGCAGGCCGGCGCCCGCGTCGTTGGTGCTGCTGCCGCCGAGCGCGACGAAGAAGCGGCGCACGCCGTCGTCGAGCAGCGCGCGGATCGCCTCGCCCATTCCGCGCGTGCTGCGCGCGTCGACCGGCACGCTCATGCCGACTGCGTCGGTAATGCCGACGATCTCGGCCGTCTCGACGATCGCCGTGCGCGCGTCGATCACGCCGACCGCCGCGTCGCGTGCCGCGAGCGACGCGCCGGCCACCCGCAGCGTGCGCCGCGTGCCGCCGCCCGCCAGCATCGCGTCGAGCGTGCCTTCGCCGCCGTCGGCCATCGGGCAGCAGCGCACGACCGCGTCGGGCCGCGCGCGGCGGATGCCGGTGGCGATCGCGTCCGCGACCTGTTCGGCGGAAAGCGAACCTTTGAACGAATCGGGCGCGATGACGACGACAGGCGCGGACGGGTGTTGCGGCATGGTGTCTCCGGAAGGCGTGATTGGTGTGAAGAATGGCGGGACCGTCATGGCGGGTCACGCTCCATCGGAGCTTACAGGATGGCGGGGCTGGGGAGGATACGGCGTTCGGCATAGCCGCGATCCGCTCGCATTGCGGTGCGAGGGGCTGTCTGCCCGGCGGGGATGCAGGTGCGACGTGCTGATCTGGCGGTACGAGGAAAATTGTTTGCTAGAATAGTCGATTCTTCCGGCCAAAGCCGTGCTCCGAGCCGCTTGCGCTAGCCATCCGGCGCGTGCAGGGATGGCGTGGCGCTCCGGCGCGGCGAGCGCGTGCGACGCACCGCGGCCGCAGGCAGGCACGGCAAGGAAAACCCGATTCGCTCGAATAATTTTAGGACGATTGAAGCCATGGCTAACGTTGTTGAGAACCTCGGCAAGCTTGAACGCCGCGTGACGATTTCCCTGCCGAAAGACACGGTGCAGAAGGAAATCGACGCCCGTATCCAGAAACTCGCGAAGAACGTGCGCATGCCGGGTTTCCGCCCGGGCAAGGTGCCGCTGAAGATGGTCGCGCAACAGTACGCGGGTCAGGTCGAGGCGGAAGTGCTGAGCGACAAGATCGGCCAGGAATTCTTCACGATCAGCCGCGCGGAAAACCTGCGCGTCGCCGGCCAGCCGAGCTTCGAGCCGAAGCAGGAACAGGCCGAGGACGCATACGCGTTCGACGCGACGTTCGAGGTCTACCCGGAAGTGAAGATCGGCGATCTGGCGACGGCTGAAGTCGAGCGCTCGACGACGTCGATCGGCGACGCCGAAATCGACCGCACGCTGGACATCCTGCGCAAGCAGCGCGTGCACTTCCACGCCCGCGGCGAAGCCGGCGAGCACGGCGACGGCGGCGCGGACACCGCGGCGAAGAACGGCGACCGCGTGACGGTCGACTTCGTCGGCAAGATCGACGACGTCGCGTTCCAGGGCGGCACGGCCGAAGATTTCCCGTTCGTGCTCGGCGAAGGCCGGATGCTGCCGGAATTCGAAACGGCGGCGCTGGGCCTGAAGGTCGGCGAACAACGCACGTTCGACCTGAAGTTCCCTGAGGATTACCACGGCAAGGACGTCGCCGGCAAAACGGCACAGTTCACGGTCACGATGAAGAAGATCGAGTGGCCGCACCTGCCGGAAATCGACGCCGAATTCGCGAAGTCGCTCGGCATCGAAGACGGCGACCTCACGAAGATGCGCGCCGAGATCAAGGAAAACCTCGAGCGCGAAGCGAAGCGCCGCACGCAGTCGATCGTCAAGAACCAGGTGATGGACGCGCTGCTGAAGATCTCCGAACTCGAGGTGCCGAAGGCGCTGATCGAGCAGGACCAGCAACGCCTCGTCGAAATGGCTCGCCAGGATCTGGCGCAGCGCGGCGTGCCGAACGCGAAGGACGCGCCGATCCCGGCGGAAATGTTCGCCGAGCAGGCCGAGCGTCGCGTGAAGCTGGGCCTCGTGCTGGCCGAACTCGTGAAGGCAAACGGCCTGGAAGCGAAGCCGGAACAGATCCGCGCGGAAGTCGACGAGTTCGCGAAGAGCTACGAAGACCCGAAGGAAGTGGTCCGCTGGTATTATTCCAACCAGCAGCGCCTCGCCGAGATGGAAGCGTTCGTCGTTGAAAGCAACGTCGTCGATTTCGTGCTGGGCAAGGCGAAGGTGACGGACAAGGAAGTGAGCTTCGAGGCACTCGCGAGCGCATCGGCGCAAGCGTAAGTGCTGCTCTAGCGGCGTGCCGGCTGTCGGAGCGACGGCCCGCACGCCGTTTTTACGTCAAGCGCACGGTTGCCATTAATATGGCGATTGAGCGGGCGGCTTCCTTCCGTTCAATTTTCCATTCGAACAAGGTTCATTGAATGATCACTCGCGCTGAATTGCTGGACATGCTTGCTTCGAACGCGCCGCAGGGTTTCGAGGCGCAAGCGCTGGGGCTGGTGCCGATCGTCGTCGAAACGAGCGGCCGCGGCGAGCGTTCGTACGATATCTACTCGCGTCTCCTGAAGGAGCGCCTGGTGTTCATGGTCGGCGAAGTGAACGACCAGACCGCCAATCTCGTGGTCGCGCAATTGCTGTTCCTCGAGAGCGAGAATCCCGACAAGGACATCAGCCTCTACATCAACAGCCCGGGCGGGTCGGTGTCGGCCGGCATGGCGATCTACGACACGATGCAGTTCATCAAGCCGGACGTGTCGACGCTGTGCATGGGGCTCGCGGCCAGCATGGGCGCGTTCCTGCTCGCGTCGGGCGCGAAGGGCAAGCGCTTCGCGCTGCCGAACTCGCGCGTGATGATTCACCAGCCGCTCGGCGGCGCGCGCGGCCAGGCGTCCGACATCGAGATCCAGGCCCGCGAAATCCTCTACCTGAAGGAGCGGCTGAACCAGCTGCTCGCGCAACACACGGGTCAGGACGTCGAGCGCATCGCGCGCGACACCGACCGTGATAACTTCATGTCGAGCGAAGACGCGAAGGCGTACGGGCTGATCGATCAGGTGCTGCTGAAGCGCCCGTGACCTTAAGTGGGGTGCCGCCCCGATTCGCGCGGCGCCCCGGCGATGTTCCGCACGCGCCGAGCATCTGCGGCAAGCGCATCCGGCCGGCTCCGGTCGCGCCCTAGGCGCGGCGTCCGGAGCATTCGGCGTATCATGTCATTTACCTGTCCGGAGGCTCTACATTCATGGCGGACAAAAAAGGTTCGAACAGCGAGAAGCTGTTGTATTGCTCGTTTTGCGGGAAGAGCCAGCATGAGGTGAAAAAACTCATCGCGGGCCCGTCGGTGTTCATCTGCGATGAATGTATCGACCTCTGCAACGAGATCATTCGCGACGAGGCGGCTGCCGCCGGCGTCGAGGCCAGCCTGTCGCGGTCGGATCTGCCGAGCCCGCAGGAAATTCGCGACATCCTCGATCAGTACGTGATCGGTCAGGAGCGCGCGAAGAAGATCCTCGCCGTGGCCGTGTACAACCATTACAAGCGCCTGAAGCACCTCGACAAGAAGGACGACGTCGAGCTGTCGAAGAGCAACATCCTGCTGATCGGCCCGACGGGCTCCGGCAAGACGCTGCTCGCGCAGACGCTCGCGCGGTTGCTGAATGTGCCGTTCGTGATTGCCGACGCGACGACGCTCACCGAAGCCGGCTACGTCGGCGAGGACGTCGAGAACATCATCCAGAAGCTGTTGCAGAACTGCAACTATGAGGTCGACAAGGCCCAGCGCGGGATCGTCTACATCGACGAAATCGACAAGATCAGCCGCAAGTCGGACAACCCGTCGATTACGCGCGACGTGTCGGGCGAGGGCGTCCAGCAGGCGCTGCTGAAGCTCGTCGAGGGCACGATGGCGTCGGTGCCGCCGCAGGGCGGCCGCAAGCACCCGAACCAGGATTTCATCCAGGTCGACACGACCAACATCCTGTTCATCTGCGGCGGCGCGTTCGACGGTCTCGAAAAGGTGATCACCGATCGCACCGAGAAAACCGGCATCGGCTTCGGCGCGACGGTCAAGAGCAAGCAGGAACGCGACGCGGGCGAGGTGCTGCGCGAAACGGAACCGGAAGACCTGATCAAATTCGGTCTGATCCCCGAATTGATCGGCCGCCTGCCGGTGGTCGCGACGCTCGGCAAGCTCGATGAAGCCGCGCTGATGAAGATCCTGGTCGAGCCGAAGAATGCGCTCGTCAAGCAGTATCACAAGCTGTTCGCGATGGAGCGCGTCGAGCTGGAAATCCGGCCGGGCGCGCTGCAGGCAGTCGCCCGCAAGGCGATCCGCCGCAAGACCGGCGCGCGCGGTTTGCGTTCGATCATCGAACAGGCATTGCTCGACGTGATGTACGAGCTGCCGACGATGAAAGGGGTCAGCAAGGTCATCATCGACGAGAACGTCATCGATGGCGACGGCAAGCCCTTGCTGATCTACGAGGACACGCCGAAGGTGGCGGGTTCGAACTGACCGGCTTGCCGACGATGTTCAGCGAAAAAGGCCGTTCATGAGACCGTGGGCGGCTTTTTTTCGTTTATCTTGTGGGTAACTCTGACTCGACACGCGGTGGTTACTTTCTTACCGAATATTTCCCGCACTTGAAGGCTTGCAATTCGTTGTGGCGGCCTCAATTACCGAACAATTGATTCCACTCATGGGGAAATGAAATGTCAGGCACCCAACTTCTTCCGCCGGAACGCATCACGCTCCCGCTGCTGCCGCTGCGGGATGTCGTCGTTTTCCCGCACATGGTGATTCCGCTCTTCGTGGGCCGGCCGAAATCGATCAAGGCCCTCGAAGCAGCGATGGAAGGCGGCAAGCACATCATGCTCGTCGCCCAGAAAACCGCGGCCAAGGACGAACCGACCGAAAAGGACATGTACGAGGTCGGTTGTATCGCCAACATCCTGCAGATGCTGAAGCTGCCGGACGGCACCGTGAAGGTGCTCGTCGAGGGCCTGCAGCGCGCGAAGGCGTTGTCGATCGAAGAACAGGAGACGCAGTTCTCCTGCGACGTAATGCCGCTCGAGCCCGATCACGCGGACAGCGCCGAAACGGAAGCGCTGCGTCGCGCGATCGTGTCGCAGTTCGACCAGTACGTGAAGCTGAACAAGAAGATCCCGCCGGAGATCCTCACGTCGCTGTCGGGTATCGACGAAGCAGGCCGCCTCGCGGACATGATCGCCGAGCGCCTGCCGCTGAAGCTCGACCAGAAGCAGCACATCCTCGAGATGTTCCCGGTCATCGAGCGCCTCGAGCACCTGCTCGCGCAACTCGAAGCCGAGATCGACATCCTGCAGGTCGAAAAGCGCATCCGCGGGCGCGTGAAGCGCCAGATGGAAAAGAGCCAGCGCGAGTACTACCTGAACGAGCAGGTCAAGGCGATCCAGAAGGAACTCGGCGAAGGCGAGGAAGGGGCGGATCTCGAGGAACTCGAGAAGCGCATCAACGCCGCGCGCATGCCGAAGGAAGCGAAGAAAAAGGCCGATGCCGAGCTGAAGAAGCTGAAGCTGATGTCGCCGATGTCGGCGGAAGCGACCGTCGTGCGCAACTACATCGACACGCTGATCGGCTTGCCGTGGCGCAAGAAGAGCAAGGTCAACAACGACCTGTCGAACGCCGAGCAGGTGCTCGACGAGGATCACTTCGGCCTCGAGAAGGTGAAGGAACGGATCCTCGAGTACCTCGCGGTGCAACAGCGCGTCGACAAGGTCAAGGCGCCGATCCTGTGCCTCGTCGGGCCTCCGGGCGTCGGCAAGACCTCGCTCGGCCAGTCGATCGCCCGTGCGACGAACCGCAAGTTCGTCCGGATGGCGCTCGGCGGCGTGCGTGACGAGGCCGAGATCCGCGGTCACCGCCGGACGTACATCGGTTCGATGCCGGGCAAGATCCTGCAAAGCCTTGCGAAGGTCGGTGTGCGCAATCCGCTCTTCCTGCTCGACGAAGTCGACAAGATGGGCATGGATTTCCGCGGCGATCCGTCGTCGGCGCTGCTCGAAGTGCTCGATCCCGAACAGAACCACACGTTCGCCGACCACTACATCGAAGTCGACTTCGACCTGTCGGACGTGATGTTCGTCGCGACGTCGAACTCGCTGAACATCCCGCCGCCGCTGCTCGACCGGATGGAAGTGATTCGTCTGTCGGGCTACACGGAAGACGAGAAGGTCAGCATCGCCCAGCGTTACCTGCTGCCGAAGCAGAAGAAGAACAACGGGCTGAAGGACGGCGAGATCGAGGTCACCGAGCAGGCGATCCGCGACATCATCCGCTACTACACGCGTGAAGCCGGTGTGCGTTCGCTCGAGCGGGAAGTGTCGAAGATCTGCCGCAAGGTCGTGAAGATGCTGTTGCTGAAGAAGGCATCGGGCGCGATCAAGGTCGACGGCGAGAACCTCGACACGTTCCTCGGCGTGCGCAAGTACGACTTCGGCCTCGCGGCGAAGGAAAACCAGGTCGGTCAGGTTACCGGCCTCGCGTGGACGGAAGTCGGCGGCGATCTGCTGACGATCGAAGCCGCGGTGATGCCGGGCAAGGGCAACGTGATCCGCACGGGTTCGCTCGGCGACGTGATGAAGGAGTCGGTCGAGGCTGCGCGTTCGGTCGTGCGCTCGCGTTCGCGGCGTCTGGGCATCAAGGACGAAGCGTTCGAGAAGCAGGACATTCACATTCACGTGCCGGAAGGCGCGACGCCGAAGGACGGTCCGTCCGCAGGCGGTGCGATGACGACCGCGCTGGTGTCGGTGCTGACGGGTATCCCCGTGCGTGCCGATGTCGCGATGACGGGCGAAATCACGTTGCGTGGCGAAGTGCTGCCGATCGGCGGGCTGAAGGAAAAGCTGCTGGCCGCGCATCGCGGCGGCATCAAGCTCGTGCTGATTCCGGAAGAGAACGTGAAGGATCTCGCGGACATTCCGGACAACGTGAAGAACGCGATCGAGATCGTGCCGGTCCGCTGGATCGACAAGGTGCTGGAACTCGCGCTCGAGCGTTCGCCGACGCCGCTGCCGCCGGAAGAAGAAGCGAAGGCGGCAGCACCGGTCGGCGAGGCGGCGAAGGATGCCGGCTCGACGGAAGTCGTCAAGCACTGAGACCCTGAGCGCCGTCGTTGCTGACGGTGGCTCACGAAACCCGCGGCGTGTCCGCGGGTTTTTTTATGGGCATCCCAAACGCATGTGCGGGCGTTTAAAAAAATTCACGTTCAGGCTTGGCAAAATGATCGGGGATGAATTAAACTTGCGGGCTCGCTGATTGTTGATGCGGAAACGCAGATCGCAGTCAGAACGAATCGGAAACGGGTGCTTAGCTCAGCTGGTAGAGCGGCGCCCTTACAAGGCGTAGGTCGGGGGTTCGAACCCCTCAGCACCCACCAGTTTCCGGATTCAGCCAGACCAAGGAGCGGTAGTTCAGTCGGTTAGAATACCGGCCTGTCACGCCGGGGGTCGCGGGTTCGAGTCCCGTCCGCTCCGCCAAACAAACAACCATGCCCGCCTCGTGCGGGCATGGTTGTTTGTGCGTTCGATTCGTGTGCGGTGCGTGACTGCGGGGATGATCGCCGGCGAGGCTCGACCTTGCGATGCCCGGCGAGCGGAGTGGCAGCAAACAATACGACAGGAAACGCCGGCACGCGGCCGCCGGAACGAAAAACCCGCGACGGCTCGAACGCGATCGCGGGTTTTTCATGGTTCTCGGCGCAGAGGTGCCGGTTTTCCGGCTCGCGCGGGGAGGCCTTACTGAACGCGTATCACCGGCGGCAGCTTGTAGGTTCCGTTCAGGAGCGGGGTGTCCGGCAGGTAGGTGCGCAGCGTCAGATTGAACGCGCCAGCGGGAGCCGGCAGCCAGTTGCTGGCGGGTACGCCCGCGGGTCGCACATGGCTGATGGTGAGCACGAGCGAGCCGTCGCTCGCGAACTGAAAGTTCGACGCCGGATAGGACAGCGCATAGATTCGATCGGGATTCGGATAAAAGAATGCCTGCGCCTGGTTCGTGCCGCCGTACAGCGTCAATGACCAGAAGGCGCGCGCCGGAGGAAGCTGTCCCGCCGGGAAGGTCATCTGATAGACGCCGTTGCCGTCGTAATTCGCCCCCGACGCGTTCGCCGCTCCCGTACTCGTGTAGTAAATCGCTTCGCTGCCGGGCAGCGCACCGAGGCCGTTCAGCGCAACGCGCGCCCGTAGCGTGTATTGGGTTCCATAGTTGCCGACATCGGCCGGACCGCCTGTCCAGCCATTCGCGTCGGTACTCGTCTGGGCGGCGGCTTGCTGCGTCCCGCCGCCCGTCAGACTCGCCAGCGCCTGTGCCGCGCCTGCGTCGATCGATGCCGCGTCGGCAGACGACGGGTTGAAGGTCTGCGTCGGGCCTATGCCTATCACGTCGAGCGCGTTCGTCAGCACGGCCGTATCCTGCGGCGTCGGCGGACTCTTTTTCAAGAGCCGGTTCACGTACTGAAAATACGATGGCCAGTTGGCATAACCGGGCGGCTTTTGCGTGTCCACGCTGTCCCACGCCGCGACACCGGTTCCGGCGGGTCGCGACACGACCAGTTGATTCTGGACGGCCCACGCCGCGGGATAATCGTTCGCATCGCTCACGTAAGTCCGCGCCAATGCCCACACCGCGTTGGTCGACGAGCGGAGCACGGTGATGCCTGCCGGGGCGGTTCCCTGCCAGTTCGGCCCCACGACCCAAAAGACCTTCGCGACGCCGTTGTCGGCGCTCGTGCCGCGAATCGCGAAGTTGTTCGTATAGGCGTCCATCAGCGCGAGCGAGAAGTAGCGGGTGCCGCTGGCGGGCGTGTCGATCTGAACAGGGCCCGCGTCCAGTTGAAGCATGGCGATGGAATACAGCGTGTCGTGATTGGGCTTCGTCACCGAGGTGGACGAAGCATCGGACAGCTGGCGATTGTGCAGAAACGTATTCGGCGCGAGGCCCTGAGCGATGTAGCTCTGTCGCGTTGCGTAGAACTGGTACAGCGGGAGCGTGAACAGCGTGGCGCTGTTCGCGGCATTTTCCGTCGCGGCGGGCGAAGCGCCCGAGCTGTCGACGCTGTCCCCGTTGCAGCCGGCCAGCAGGCCGACGGAGGCAGCGAATGCGACGAGGCGCGCGTGGTGAAGAAAACTCATCGAATGGTGCGGTATGGTCGAATGGTCGAATGGGCCGCACCCTTTCATCGTTCCGTCGATGAGCGTGGCACGGGCTGCACGGCGCGGAAAGCGTATCCGGCTTGCGATGCGGCACGAACGATCTATTTTCGATATGCAAAGTCCGACGACTCGTTAGGGCGGTATCGGCCGATCGGCGTCGTGCGGTCGATCCTTGTCGTTTTTCCGGCCGTCGCATTGCTCGCGGCCAAAGACCCGGACGCGCATGCCAGGCTTGTGTCGTGTGCCCCGGTGTCCGGCGTCTTCCATTGACTGGCTCGATTCGCGGCCCCGGCCCTGCCTTGCGGTCGTCGGTGCCGATGGCGGCTGCGCCGCATCAGGCAAGCCCGCTCGGCGAACGAATGATCGTGTGCCGCGAGCCCGGGCCGCCGCGATGGGAGGGCGACAATTGGGCGAGTGGCTGTCGGAGCTTCGCGAGGAGGGGGCCGGTGATGGCGTGCGCCCCGTGCCGAAAGGCGGGTATTTTTGCTCGTACTTCCGATGGTGCCTGCCGCGGGCGTCGCCGCTTTTCTCCCGTCCCACCCCGTATGTTGTAATATCGGGCGTTTTGTCCAATTTTCCCGTCACGCATGCTCGATTTCTTCCGTAATCACCAGCGCCTGATGATGGCGCTCCTGCTCCTGATCGTGTTGCCGGGGCTGGGTTTCGTCGGGATCCAAGGCTTCCGCGGCTTCTTCGACGATAGTGCGAACGTCGCGGCAGTCAACGGGCACAAGATCACGCGGGTCGAATTCGACGGCGCGTTCCGCCAGCAGATCGACCAGGCGCGCCAGGCACTCGGCGGGCAGTTCGACATCAAGATGTTCGATACGCCCGAGCATCGCAAGCAGGTGCTCGACGGCCTGATCCAGCAACGCGTGCTGGCCGACGAGACGCAACGTCTGCACCTGACCGCATCGGACAATGCCGTGCGCGACGCACTGATGAGCGACCCGATGATCGCGTCGCTGAAGAAGCCCGACGGCTCGATCGACGTCGAGCGCTATGCGCAGCTGCTGTCGTTCCAGGGGATGACGCCCGAGCAGTATCAGGAGCGCGTGCGCTACAGCCTCGCGCTGCAGCAGATTCCGGCCAGCATCGTGTCGAGCGCGTTCACGCCGAAGAGCCTCGCGCAACGCCTGTCCGAACTCGCCGCGCAGCAGCGCGAAGTGCAGGCGCTCGTGCTGAAGACGAGCGACTTCGCCGCGAAGGTCCAGCCGACCGACGCGCAGCTCACCGCGTACTATGACGCGCACAAGCAGAGCTTCGCGACGCCGGAGACCGCGACGATCCAGTACCTCGTCTATTCGCCGGCCGCGGCCGCCGCGAGCGCGCAGCCGACCGACGCGGACATCAAGAAGTTCTACGACGACAACCCGACGCATTTCCGCACCGAAGCGCAGGTGCGCGTGAGCCACATCTTCATCGCCGCACCGGGCAGCGCGAGCGCGGCCGACAAGGCAGCGGCCAAGGCGAAGGCCGAGCAACTGCTCGCCGACGTGAAGGCGCATCCGGACCAGTTCGCGCAGATCGCGCAGAAGAACTCGCAGGACGCGCCGTCGGCGGCGAAGGGCGGCGACCTTGGCTTCATCACGCGCGGCTCGACGGCCGGCGGCAAGGCGTTCGACGATGCCGCGTTCGCGCTCAAGCAGGGTGACGTGAGCGGTGTCGTGCAGTCGGATCTCGGTTTCCACATCCTGAAGGCGACCGAAGTGAAGCCGGCGGCCGTGAAGCCGTTCGCGGACGTGAAGGACCAGATCGCGGCCGACCTGAAGCAGCAGTACGCGTCGAAGGCGTTCACGGACAACGCGGAAGGCTTCACGTCGACCGTCTACGAAAAGGCGAAAACTTTGCAGCCGGCCGCGGACAAGTACAAGCTGACGATCCAGGCGGCCACCGTCACGCCGACGCCGAATCCGCAGCTGCCGCCGACGAGCCCGCTGAACAATCCGAAGTTCCTGGCTGCCGTGTTCGCGAACGACTCGGTGAAGAACCGGAACAATACGCAGGCGATCGACGTCGGCAACAACACGCTGATCTCGGCGCGCGTGACCGACTACAAGCCGGCGGCCGTGCCCGCGCTCGACGCGATCAAGGACGTCGTGCGTCAGAAGGTCGTCGCCGAGCAGGCTGCGGAACTCGCGAAGAAGGATGGCGCGGCGAAGCTCGCCGAACTGCAGAAGTCGAAATCGGCCGACGGGTTCTCGGCTGCGCAGAAGGTGTCGCGCACGCAGTCGCAAGGCCTGACGCCGGCTGCGCTGAGCGCCGTCTACAAGGTCGATGCGAAGACGCTGCCGGCCTACGTCGGGGTCGATCTCGGCGCGGATGGCTATGCGATCTACCGCGTGAACGCGGTGATCCCCGGTTCGGCGGTCGATCCTCAGCAACTGGCGGCCGCGCAGCAGCAGATGGCGCAAGTCGATGCACAGAGCGAAGGCGAGGCCTATCTGAGCGCGCTGCGCGATCGCTCGAAGGTCAAGCTGTACGGTTCGCCATCCAGCCAGAAGCAGGACGGCGACGACTGAGCATCGTTTCGCACGCAACAAAAAGCCCCGCTTCGAGCGGGGCTTTTCGTTTTCCGGCCGGGCGGCGGCGTCAGCCGCGCGGCTTGCCGAGCAGCGGCTTCAGCGCCGGCCACACGTTGTCGAGCAGCACGCCCTGCGCCTGCTGCGACGGATGCATCTGATCGGCCTGGAACATCTCGGGCTTGTTCTCGATACCGGCCAGCAGGAACGGCACGAGCGGCACGCCGAGATCCTTCGACAGTCGCGTATAGACGGCGTGGAACTTCTGCGTGTAGTCGGGGCCGTAGTTGGGTGGCACGTACATGCCGACCAGGACGACGCGGGCCTGTGCGCGTCGCGCGTCGGCGATGATGTCGCGCAGGTTCTGCTCGGTCGTCGCGAGCGGCACGCCGCGCAGCGCATCGTTCGAACCGAGTTCGACGACGACGATCGACGGCTTGAGCCGCTGCAGCACCGCGGGCAGCCGCGCACGGCCGCCGCTCGTGGTGTCGCCGCTGACGCTGGCGTTCGCGACGCTATAATCGATTCGCTCGGTCGTGAGCCGCTGCCGCAGCAAGGCCACCCAGCCGGTGTCGCGCGGCAGCCCGTATTCGGCCGACAGGCTGTCGCCGAGCACGGCGATCACGGGCTGGCCCGATGTCGGCGTCGTCGCGGCGTGTGCCGGTAGCGTGGTGGCAAACAGGGTGCCCAGCAGCGCGGTGAGCGCCGTGCGTCTTTTCCAGCGAAATGTCGTGTTCATGTTCAAGATTACCGATCCGATCATCGAAGTCCATGACGTATGCAAGCGGGTCGCCGATGCGACGGGCGAGCTGACGATCCTCGACGGCATCACGCTTGCGGTGCAGCCGGGCAGCAGCCTCGCGATCGTCGGCGCGTCCGGGTCGGGCAAATCGACGCTGCTCGGCCTGCTTGCGGGATTGGACAGCGCGACGAGCGGCACGGTTCGCCTGCTCGGCCGCGTGCTCGACCAGCTCGACGAGGACGAGCGCGCCGCGCTGCGCAACGGCGCGGTCGGGTTCGTGTTCCAGTCGTTCCAGCTGATGCCGCACCTGACGGCGCTCGAGAACGTGATGCTGCCGCTCGAGCTGCGGGGCGGCATCAGCGCGCGCGAGGCAGCCGACCGGGCCCGCGCGCTGCTCGTGCAGGTCGGGCTCGGCGAACGCACCGCGCATTACCCGAAGCTGTTGTCGGGCGGCGAGCAGCAACGCGTCGCACTCGCGCGCGCGTTCGTCACGCGCCCGGCGGTCCTGTTCGCCGACGAGCCGACCGGCAGTCTCGACGCGGCGACGGGCCATGCGGTCATCGACCTGATGTTCGAACTGAACCGCACGCACGGCGCCACGCTCGTGCTCGTCACGCACGATGCCGAACTCGCGCGCCGCTGCGAGACGACCGTGACGCTCGACACCGGCCGCATCGTCACACCGCATACGGCATAGCGCCACGCGTGAATCGTTCTGCCGGCCGCGCAGGGTGGGCCGCGCGGCCGCCACGGGCATGACGCCGTCGCGTCAGCGCTTCAGCGCCGCGCGGGCGCGCTCGATCAGCGCCGTGGTCGACGAGTCGTGCTTCGCCGGATCGACCGACTCGGCCGACAGGTCGGCCTCGACCACCTTGCCGAGAATCTTGCCGAGCTCGACGCCCCACTGGT
The DNA here is from genome assembly GCF_017104685.1 of Burkholderia sp. Tr-20355. Classification (NCBI taxonomy): domain Bacteria; kingdom Pseudomonadati; phylum Pseudomonadota; class Betaproteobacteria; order Burkholderiales; family Burkholderiaceae; genus Burkholderia; species Burkholderia sp. Tr-20355. The sequence goes on from NZ_JAAGPK010000174.1 coordinate 13,467, forward strand.
CGAACGGATTGATGTCCCACACCGTTGCCTGCACGAGCACCTTGTGTTCGTAAAGCGCGATCAGCGCGCCGAGCGTGCGCGGCGTCAGCGCATCGACGAGCAGCGTCGTGGTCGGGCGGTTGCCGGGGAACGTCAGGTGCGGCGCGAGCGCCTCCTTGCCGGGCCCGGCGATCTTGCGCGCTTCGTCGAGCGTGCGGCCGAGCATCAGTGCCTCGCTCTGCGCGAAGCAGTTCGCGAGCAGCTTCGGATGATGGCTCGCGAGCGGATGCTCGGGCGTCAGCACCGCGATGAAGTCGATCGGCACGATCGTCGGCCCCTGGTGCAGCATCTGGAAGAACGCGTGCTGGCCGTTGGTGCCCGGCTCGCCCCACGTGACGGCCGACGTCGGGTAATCGACGAAGGTGCCGTCCAGGCGCGCGGATTTGCCGTTGCTCTCCATTTCGAGCTGCTGCAGGTACGACGGCAGGTAGTGCAGCGCTTCCGAGTACGGCGCGACGAGATAACTCTGCGAACCGAAGAAATTCCGGTACCAGATGCCGATCAGGCCGAGCAGCACCGGCAGGTTGCGTTCCAGCGGCGCTTCGCGGAAATGGCGGTCCATGTCGTTCGCGCCGGCCAGCAGTTCGTCGAACTGCTCGGGGCCGATCGCGATCATGATCGACAGGCCGACCGCCGACCACAGCGAATAGCGACCGCCGACCCAGTCCCACATTTCGAACACGTTGTCCGCGGCGATGCCGAACTTCACGACTTCGGCCGGGTTCGCCGACACGCCGACGAAGTGCTTCGACAGCGCGTCCTCGGGGCAGCCGCGCGCGACGAACCAGTCGCGCAGCGAGCGGGCGTTCGTCATCGTCTCGAGCGTCGTGAAGGTCTTCGACACGATGATCGCGAGCGTTTCCTCGGGATCGACCTGTTCGAGCACGCGCGCGAGATCGGCGCCGTCGACGTTCGACACGAAGTGGGTCGAGATTTCCGGCGTCGCGACGTGGTGCAGCGCATGCACGACCATCTTCGGGCCGAGATCGGAACCGCCGATGCCGATGTTGATCACGTGACGGATGCGCTTGCCCGTGTAGCCCGTCCAGGTGCCGCTGCGCACGGCGCGCGCAAAGGTTGCCATCTTCGCGCGCTCGGCGCTCACCTGCGCGTGGAACGGCGCTTGCGGGTCGGTCGCGCGCAGCGCGGTATGCAGCGCGGCGCGGCCTTCGGTCGGGTTGACGATCTCGCCCGCGAACATCGCGTCGCGGCGCGCTTCGACACCTGCGTCGCGTGCGAGCTGCACGAGCAGGCGCAGGGTTTCGTCGTCGATGCGGTTCTTCGAGAAATCGGCCGCGAGACCGCCGCCCGGAATCGTGAAGCGTTCGGCGCGGGTCGGCGCACGGTCGTTTTCCGGCGCGAACCAGTCGCGCAACCGGGCGTGACGGATCTGTTCGAAGTGGGATTGAAGGGCAGTCCAGGCGGGGAGCGAATTCAGCGTCATGGCGGTTCGAGTGAAGCGTGAATCGGGAGGAATGCCGCGCCGGCTCATCGGGATCGGAAGGCCGGCGGACGAGAGGGCCCGCCGTGCGGCGGGGCAGTCAGTATAGCGGCGTTACGTGTCGGCGCGCGGCGACGGATAAAAAAGGCGATTGATCAGCGTGCGCACCATCGGCGCGAGTTCGCCCGCGGCGAGCCCGGCCGGGCCGATGCCGTTCGCGGTCAGCGTGTCGGCGGCGAGCCCGTGCAGGTAGACGCCCGCGAGCGCCGCTTCGTACGGCGCGACGCGCTGCGCGAGCAGCGCGCCGATCAGGCCGCCGAGCACGTCGCCGGTGCCGCCCGTGGCGAGCGCCGCGTTGCCGGTCGGGTTGATCGTCACGCGGCCGTCGGGTGCCGCAATCACCGTGCCCGAGCCTTTCAGCACGACGATCGCCGCATAACGCGTGGCAAGCGCCTGCGCGGCCGCGACGCGGTCCCGCTGCACGGCGGCCG
>NZ_JAAGPK010000175.1:0-15417 GCF_017104685.1 Burkholderia sp. Tr-20355
TGCTGATTGGTCGCACAGATATGGAAGTGTTGTATTTTTAATGCTAGTGACACTACCGAGATCTACACTGACCTTAACACTCTTTCCCTCACCGACGCTCGTCCGATCTGCAGAGCGCCGCATGGGCCGGCATGCAGGCGTACGCGGGCACGCCGTGACGCGACCCGCGCAGCCGCGATGAACGCGACCGGCACGCATCGCGCATCGCCGCTCGCGCGGCAGGCCTTCGCCGCTTACGCGGCGCTCGTCGTCTACGCGTCGCTGTATCCGTTCGACGGCTGGGTGTCGCTCGGCATCGGGCCGTTCGATTACCTGTTCGCACCGATGCAGCGCTACGTGACCGCCTTCGACGTGGTCACGAACGTGCTCGGCTATCTGCCGTTCGGCGCGCTCGGCGTGCTCGCGCTGCACCCGCGCTGGCGCGGCGTGGCCGCGACGCTGATCGCGGGTGCGCTCGGCGTGCTGCTGTCGGGCGCGATGGAAGCGCTGCAGACCTACCTGCCGACGCGCGTCGCGTCGAATCTCGATCTCGGCGCCAACGCGCTCGGCGCATTGCTGGGCGCGGCGCTCGTCGCGCCGGCCACGGGCGCGCTGCTCGACCGCGGCGCGCTGCGCCGGCTGCGTTTCGCGTGGTTCGAGGCCGACGGCGCGACACCGCTGCTGCTGGCCGCGCTGTGGCCGTTCGCGATCCTGTTTCCGTCGCCGTTCCTGTTCGGCATCGGCGACTGGCCGGCCGCGCTGTGGGAACGCGCCGACGCGTCGATGCAGGACGCGCTGCTCGCGTGGCTGCCGGCCGCGTGGCGCGTCAGCGAATGGCCGGAGCGGGTCGACGGCTGGCTGTCCGATTCCGCGTGGGAGGCCGTGCTCGGCGGGCTGATGCTGTTCGCCGCGCTGGCGATCGCGTCGCTCGCGATGCGGCCGCGCGCGCCGCGCATCCGGCTGCTGGTCGCGCTGGTCGTCGTCACGCTCGTGCTGAAGGCGGCCGCGACGTTCATGCAGTCGGCCACCGGCCTCGTCGTCGTGTGGGCGACGCCCGGCGCGCGGCTCGGCATCGAGCTCGGCTTCGCCGCCGCGCTCGTCGCGCTGCGCGTGCCGCAGACCTGGCGCGCGGCGCTCGCGGCGCTGGCGCTGCTGGCCGGCGTGGCGCTCGTGAACCTGCTGCCGGTCAACCCGTTCTTCGACTTCACGCTGTCGGGCTGGCGGCAGGGTCGCTACGTGCACTTCAACAGCATCGCGCGCTGGCTCGCGTGGATCTGGCCCTATGCGGCGCTGATCTGGCTCGGCCAGCGCGTCGAGCATGCGTGGCTGCCGGGCGCGCTGCGCCGCTGACCGGGCCGCCGGGGTGGGGCGGCAGCGGCGCTTGCGCGGGCAGCCGCGTGCGCCGGTCGCTATAATCGTCCGCATCCTCCGTTGCCTCCCGCGCAACGGCAATCCATCGCCCTTCTTTTCGGCACGGCGTCGCGCCGGGCCGCTCGTCACCACCATGGATTCCTACTACCAGCACCACGTCTTCTTCTGCCTGAACCAGCGCGAACCGGGCGCCGAACGTCCGAGCTGCGCGCAATGCGATGCGCAGACCATGCAGGAGTACGCGAAAAAGCGCGTGAAGGAACTCGGCCTCGCGGGGCCCGGCAAGGTTCGCATCAACAAGGCCGGCTGCCTCGACCGCTGCGAGGAAGGGCCCGTGATGGTCGTGTATCCGGAAGGCACGTGGTACACGTACGTCGACCAGGCCGACATCGACGAGATCGTCGAATCGCACCTGCGCGACGGCAAGGTCGTCGACCGCCTGAAGATCTGAGCGGGCCGGCCGAATGAACGTACATACGCAGAAATCGCTGATCGCGGGTCCGGTCGGGCAGATCGAAATCGCGGTCGACCTGCCGGATGCCGTGCGCGAAAGCGGCGTCGCGCCGCGCGGCATCGCGCTCGTCGCCCATCCGCATCCGCTGTTCGGTGGCACGATGGACAACAAGGTCGCGCAGACGCTCGCGCGCACGCTCGTGCAGCTGAACTACGTCGTCTACCGGTCGAACTTCCGCGGCGTCGGCGCCACCGAAGGCGTGCACGACAACGGCGCCGGCGAAGCCGACGACCTGCTCGCGGTGCTCGCGCACATGCGCGCGCAGCCCGCGTACGCGGACCTGCCGCTCGTGCTCGCGGGCTTCTCGTTCGGCACCTTCGTGCTGTCGCACGTCGCGAAGCGGCTGCGCGACGCGGGCGAGTCGATCGAGCGGATGGTGTTCGTCGGCACGGCCGCGAGCCGCTGGCAGGTGGCCGACGTGCCCGAGAACACGCTCGTGATCCACGGCGAAACCGACGACACGGTGCCGATCGCGTCGGTGTACGACTGGGCGCGGCCGCAGGAGCTGCCGGTCGTCGTGATCCCCGGCGCCGAGCATTTCCTGCATCGCAAGCTGCACGTGCTGAAGCGCATCATCGTCGACGCGTGGCGGTAACCGGCGCCCGCGCGCGGGGGTGACGGCCGCAGGCCGGTGCCCGCAGCGCGTGCCCGCGCTTGCCGCGGGCGCGACCCGCCCGCGCGGCATCGCGCCGCACGCGGCGCTCGCTTCGACTTGCACGCCGCCTGCACGCGCCTTTCGAGGGGCTTCACGCGCGATCGCCTACGGTAGCTGCCCGAGGCCGAGGCGTGCTGTCCGCCGACGGGTCGGGGCTCGACTTCCGCCGCCCTCGATGTGCCGTCTTTCCGCATCCGTGGCGGCATCGCCAGGCGCCCCGGCGCGGCCGGGCGGTGCGCCGGTTTGCGCGATGCCGCGAGCGCGAGTCGGCCGGCACATCGACACCGTTTCGCACCGAACGCGACACTAGGTTCGCGAAAACGCCCTGCGCGGCCACGTATAATGGCCGGATTCCGCGTCGCCCGCGGCCCGGCTGGGCCCATGCGGCGCTCGTTTCGCCGCCTGTCCGCCCGCTCGCGACGGCCGCGAACCGAACGCGTCCGCACGAGTCCAACCGGCGCGTTTCGCGCCGCCCGACGCTGTCGGGCGCGTGCCCGGAACGCCCGCCGCCTTGCCGTTCAACCCTGCGCGTTTCGCACCGCACTTTCTGCCATCAGCCTGAATCGATCATGCGTCTGTCTTCCCAAGGCCTCAAGTCCCTCGCTTCCTCCATCGCCTTCGGCACCGCCGCGCGCAACGTCGCGCTCGGCGTGATGCTGCCCGTCGCGCTCGCATCGACGATCGTCGTCGCCGAGGCGAAACCGGCCGCCAAGGCCAAGGCCGCGCATGCGGCGCCGGCCGCCGAGCAGTTCACCGGCGCGCCCGCGACCTACATGCCGGGCGCGGTGCCGCCGCCGGGCGTGAACGCGCGCTCGTGGGTGCTCGTCGACGCGACCAGCAACACGGTGCTCGCATCGGGCAATGCGGACGAACGCGTCGAGCCGGCCTCGCTGACGAAGCTGATGACCGCGTACCTCGTGTTCGAGGCGCTCGACAAGAAGAAGATATCGATGGAACAGATCGTCACGCCGAGCGACGCCGTGCGCCGCGTCGGCCGCGACGAGTCGCGCATGTTCATCGAGGCGAACAAGCCGGTGTCCGTGCATGACCTCGTGTACGGGATGATCATCCAGTCGGGCAACGACGCCGCGATCGCGCTGGCCGAACTCGTCGGCGGCAGCGAAGGGCAGTTCGTCACGCTGATGAACGACGAAGCGCAGCGCCTCGGCATGAAGGGTACGCACTTCGCCGACGTGAACGGCATGCCCGACCCGAACCACTACACGACGGCCGGCGACCTCGCGAAGCTGTCCGCGCACCTGATCCGCGATTTTCCGCAGTACTACAGCATCTTCTCGGAGAAGGAATTCAAGTACAACAACATCCGCCAGGGCAACCGCAACCGCCTGCTGTGGCTGGATCCGACGGTCGACGGCCTGAAGACGGGCCATACGCAGGCGGCCGGCTACTGCCTGATCGCATCGGCGAAGCGCGCGATTCCGGGCGTCGACGGCCAGCGCCGCCTGGTGTCGGTGATGATGGGCGAGCAGAAGGAAGGCGAGCGCACGCAGGACAGCATGAAGATGCTGAACTACGGCTACAGCGCGTTCGATTCGGTGCGCCTGTTCAAGGGCGGCCAGGCGATCTCGACGCCGCGCCTCTACAAGGGCAAGGAAAACACCGTGCAGGTCGGCGTGAAGAGCGACCAGTGGGCGACCGTGCCGCGCGGCCTCGGCGACAAGGTCAAGACGGAGGTCGACGTCAACGCGCCGCTGATCGCGCCGCTCGCGGAAGGCCAGCAGGTCGGCACCGTGAAGATCGTCGCCGACGGCAAGACGCTGTCCGAATTCCCGGTCGTCGCGCTGCAGGCGGTGCCGGAAGCGGGTATCTTCGGGCGTATCTGGGACTCGATCCTGCTGATGTTCAGCAAGAAGAAGTAAGCCCGACGGGCCTTTGTTTTCACGACTTCATCCCCATCTGTCATCACTATGAGCCAAGCCGAATTCGAACCGATCGTCTACCTCAGCGTTGCGTCGCAGGAGGAACTGGTGCCGCTGTCCGAAGCCCGTGTGCCGGTGCTCGACCGCGGGTTCATCTTCGGCGACGGCGTGTATGAAGTCGTGCCCGTTTATGCGCACGACGGCGCGCACGTGCCGTTCCGGATCGATCAGCATCTGGAGCGGCTCGCGCGCAGCCTGAAGAAGATCGGCATCGACGATCCGCACGACGCGGCCGGCTGGCGCGCGCTGATCGAGCGCGTGGTCGCGGCGAATGCCGAAGGCCTCGGCGACGGCAACGCGCTCGTCTACCTGCAGGTGACGCGCGGCGTCGCGAAGCGCGGCCATGCGTTCCCGGCGAACGCGGTGCCGACGGTGTTCGCGATGACGAGCCCGCTGCGCCTGCCGTCGGAAGAGGAGCGCGCGAAGGGCGTGCGCTGCGTGACGGCCGAGGATCGCCGCTGGCTGCATTGCGACATCAAGTCGATCTCGCTGCTCGGCAACGTGCTGATGGCGCAGCATGCGGCGGAGCGCGACGCGTTCGAGACGCTGCAGCTGCGCGACGGCAACCTGACCGAAGGTTCGTCGTCGAACGTGTGGATCGTGAAGAACGGCGAGCTGATCGCACCGCCGCGCAGCAACAAGATCCTCGAAGGGATCCGCTACGCGCTGGTCGAGCAGCTGGCCGACGAATGCAAGATCCCGTTCGTCGCGCGCGAGATCAGCGAAGTGGAGTTGCGCGCGGCCGACGAGATCATGATCACGTCGGCCACGAAGGAAGTGCTGCCCGTCACGTTGCTCGACGACCTGCCCGTCCAGGGCGGCAAGCCGGGCCCCGTGTTCGCGGCGTTGTACGACGCGTACCAGCGTGCGAAGGCACGCGAGTTTGAACAGTTTGACCTAACCCGGAGAAAGTGATGAGCGAACCGACCAAAACCATCGAGGTGACCGGCGCGATCGATACCCGGAAGGAGTCGCTGCTGGAGTTTCCGTGCGATTTCCCGATCAAGATCATGGGCAAGGCGCACCCGGAGTTCAAGGACACGATCTTCAAGGTCGTGGCCGTTCACGACAACGAGATCGATGTCGAGAAGATCGAGGAGCGCGCGTCGAGCGGCGGCAATTACACGGGCCTCACGATTACCGTGCGCGCGACGAGCCAGGAACAGCTCGACAGCATCTACCGCGCACTGACCGGCCATCCGATGGTCAAGGTCGTCCTTTAAGCGCCTTCCAGCCGCCTGAGCGCTTTCCATCCTCCTTCCCGCGCGCACTCGGCGGGGGTCTTCCCCGCCGCGCGCCGCGCGTCCAGCTCGTCGCACAGCCGCTTGTATTCCACGACCTGCTCGAACAGCCAGGTCCTGAACGCCTGCACGCGCGGCGTGTTCAGAAGCGGCGGCGGGCACACGAAAAAATAGTGCCACGGGCTTTGCCCGTCGATGTCGAACAGGCGCACGATGCGCCCGTCGAGCAGGTCGTGTACCGCGAGCGAGCGGCGCACCAGCGCGATGCCCTGGCCGTCGATCGCGGCCAGCAGCAGGTTCGACGAATCCTGGTACAGCACCCCCCGTTTCGGCTCGGTCAGCGTATCGAGCCCGGCCGCGTCGAACCACGGCCGCCACAGCTCGTCGTCCGAGCGCAGCAGGTTGTAGTGGACGAGATCGGCGGGCGTTTGCGGCAGCTTGCCGCCGTTCAGCGTCGGCGCACAGGCCGGAAAGAACACCTCCTCGAACAGCGGCTCGACGTGCAGCCCCGGATAGGTGCCGGAGCCGAAGCGGATCGCGAGGTCGACGTCGTCGCGCGCGAAATCGGTGAGCGAGTTGGTCGACTGCAGCTCGACGTCGATTTCCGGATGCCGCTCGATGAACGAGCCGATGCGCGGCGTGATGAAGCGCGCGGCGAACGACGACAGCATCGACACGACGAGCCGCCGGTCGCGGTCGCTCGAGCGCACCTCGCGCGTCGCGTCCGCGATCACCATCAGCGCGGTGCGGATCTGCTGCGCGTAGCGCATGCCGGCGTCGGTCAGGCACAGCCGCTTGCCGTTGCGTGTGAACAGCTGCACGCCGAGCTCCTCCTCGAGTGCGCGAACCTGGTGGCTGACCGCGCCGTGCGTGACGTACAGCTCGTCGGCGGCGCGCGAGAAATTCTCGTGACGGGCGGCGGCTTCGAACGCGCGAATCGCATTCAGCGCAGGCAGCTGGCGGAGGTCCATTTGCTAATTTTCCTCACATCGACGTGAAAATTGGTCGTTTTGTCGGACGCCTTGAAGTGTCTACGATTGTAGCCATCGAAGCACTTATTGGCGGAGTCGATCATGCAAGAAATCTCTTCAAGCATCACGTTCGAAATCCCGGCGGGCGAAACCGTACCGATGAAGGTACAACGCAGCACGCGGCTGATCGTTCAATGCGGGCCGGTCTGGGCCACGCGCAGCAACGACGTCGACGACTATTTCCTGGTCGACGGCGAGACGCTGAAGCTGCGCCGCGGCGAGCGGCTGTGGCTCAGCGCGGAAGGCCGCGAGGGCGCGTGCGTCGCGTTCTCGGTGTCGCGGCCGCCCCGGGAGGTCGCGCTCGGCGGGCTGGCACGGCTGCGCGAACGCGTGAGCGCGCTGTTCCACGACGGCTGGCGCACGGTCTGACCTGCATGTCGTCCGACGGATACCGGCGATCCGTCCCCGTCCCAAGGCCGGCGAGACCCATGGGTTTTCGGTAAACTACCGTCCATGTCCGTTTCGCCGGTTTACATCGTGTCCACCCCTGTCGCCGTTTCCGCATCGCCCGCCGATTCCCCGGCCCAGCCGGTCACCGTGCGCTGGCGGGGCCTCGAGGCCTACGAGACGAGCTTCGACGCGATGCGCGCGTTCACCGACGCGCGTACGGCCGATACCGGCGACGAGATCTGGGTGGTCGAGCATTCGCCCGTCTACACGCTCGGCCAGGCCGGCGACCCGGCCCACCTGCTGGTGGCCGACAGCGGCGTGCCGCTCGTGAAGGTCGACCGCGGCGGACAAATCACCTACCACGGCCCCGGCCAGATCGTCGTCTACCTGCTGCTGGACCTGCGCCGGCGCAAGCTGATGGTGCGCACGCTCGTGACGAAGATCGAGGAGGCCGTGATCGAAACCCTCGCGGCGTATAATCTCGCTTCGGTCCGCAAGGCGGGCGCGCCGGGGATCTACGTGGCATCCGGCGTGCACGAGGGCGCGAAAATCGCGGCCCTCGGCCTGAAGATCCGCAACGGCTGCAGCTATCACGGGCTCAGCCTGAACGTGAAGATGGATCTGCGCCCGTTTCTTGCGATCAACCCGTGCGGCTATGCCGGACTGGAAACCGTCGACATGGCGAGCCTCGAGGTTGCCGCCGACTGGAACGACGTCGCGCACACGCTGGTGCGCCGTCTGATCGCCAACCTCGACGGCGCATCCGCGGCCGCCGACAAGCCGCAGGCACTGGAACAATCGAATGACTGACGTTACCGCTTCTCCCGCACCGGCCGATTCGGCCGCCACCGCTGCCTACGATCCGACCGCCAAGCAGAAGGCGCAGGCGAAGACGGCGCGCATCCCGATCAAGGTCATTCCGATCGAGAAGCTGAAGAAGCCCGAGTGGATCCGCGTGAAGGCGGCCACCGGCAGCTCGCGCTTCAACGAGATCAAGACGATCCTGCGCGAGCACAACCTGCACACCGTGTGCGAGGAAGCGAGCTGCCCGAACATCGGCGAATGCTTCGGCAAGGGCACCGCGACGTTCATGATCATGGGCGACAAGTGCACGCGCCGCTGCCCGTTCTGCGACGTCGGCCACGGCCGCCCCGATCCGCTCGACGCCGACGAACCGAAGAACCTCGCGCGCACGATCGCCGCGCTGAAGCTCAAGTACGTGGTGATCACGAGCGTCGACCGCGACGACCTGCGCGACGGCGGCGCCGCCCACTTCGTCGAGTGCATCCGCGAAGTGCGCGAGCAGTCGCCGGAAACGCGCATCGAGATCCTGACGCCGGACTTCCGCGGCCGTCTCGACCGCGCGATCTCGATCCTGAACGCCGCACCGCCCGACGTGATGAACCACAACCTCGAAACGGTGCCGCGCCTGTACAAGGAAGCGCGCCCGGGTTCGGACTACGCGCACTCGCTGAAGCTCCTGAAGGACTTCAAGGCGCAGCATCCGGACGTCGCGACGAAGTCGGGCCTGATGGTCGGCCTCGGCGAGACGGAGGAGGAAATCCTGCAGGTGATGCGCGACCTGCGCGCGCACGACGTCGACATGCTGACGATCGGCCAGTACCTGCAACCGTCCGAGCACCACCTGCCGGTGCGCGCGTACGTGCATCCGGACACGTTCAAGATGTACGAGGAAGAGGCGTACAAGATGGGCTTCACGCACGCGGCCGTCGGCGCGATGGTGCGGTCGAGCTATCACGCCGATCTGCAGGCGCACGGGGCCGGCGTGGTCTGAGCGCCGCGTTCGCGCAGCAGTCTCATGCAGTCGAAAAAAGCCCGCAGCGATGCGGGCTTTTTCGTTGCCGCGCCGGCCGTCCGTGCTGCCGCACGGCAATCGCCACCCGACCGGACACGCGATCCGGTCGAACGTGGAAAGCAAAGCTGAAACGGCATCGATAGCTTCGCAGGATAAGTTCGCTCCCGCGGCACACAAAGCTCGTAAAGTCGGCTCTCCCGCAGCAATGCCCGCATTCCGAAGGAGAGCCGCATGTCCCGTTTCAGCTTCATCCGCCGCGCCGTCGTCGCGCTGACCGCCTTTGCCGCGCTCGGCGCGGCGCACGCCGAATCGCGCGAAGTCGTGATCGCGTACCAGGACATGGTCGTGCCGTGGCGTTACGCGCAGGCGAGCGGTGAAGTCGAAAAGGCGACCGGCTACAAGGTCACGTTCCGCAAGCTCGACAGCGGCGCCGACGTGATCCGCGCGCTCGCGTCGGGCTCCGTGCAGCTCGGCGAAGCCGGGTCGAGCCCGATCGCCGCCGGTCTGTCGCAGGGGCTCGACATCTCGCTGTTCTGGGTGCTCGACAACATCAACGACGCCGAGGCGCTCGTCGCGCGCAACGGCTCGGGCGTCACGAACGTCGCATCGCTGAAGGGCAAGAAGATCGGTGTGCCGTTCGTATCGACGTCGCACTTCCATACGCTCGTCGCGCTGCAGGCAGCGGGCGTCAATCCGAACGACGTGAAGATCGTCAACCTGCGTCCGCCCGAAGTCGCGGCCGCATGGGCGCGCGGCGACATCGACGCGACCTACATCTGGGATCCGGTGCTCGCGAAGGTCAAGCAGTCGGGCACCGTGCTGACGACGTCGGGCCAGGTTGCGAAAGAAAGTGGCAAGGCGACCTTCGACGGCTTCGTCGTGAGCCGCAAGTTCGCGCGCGAGAATCCCGAGTTCGTCACGCGCTTCGTGAAGGTGCTCGCGGCGGCGGACGCCGACTACCGCACGCATGCGGCGGCATGGAAGGTCGGCTCGCCGCAGGTCGCCGCGGTCGCGAAGGTGTCGGGCGCGAACGCGCAGGACGTGCCGGCGAGCCTCGCGCTCTACGCGTTCCCGACGGCAGCCGAGCAGGCGTCGCCGACGTGGCTCGGCGGCGGCGCGCAATCGGGCGCCGCGAAGTCGCTCGCGGCCACGGCCACGTTCCTCAAATCGCAGGGCACGATCCAGACGGTGTTGTCCGACTATTCGGCCGGCGTCGATCCGCAGTTCGTGCAGAAGGCCGCGCGCTGAGCGCGGCGATCATCGCGGAGTCCCGAGCATGAGCACGCTGGAAGTCCGTCAGGTATCGGTTGCCTATCCGGGCGAGCGCGGCAGGCCGACGACGCAGGCGCTCGCGCGCGTCGACCTGCGTATCGATGCCGGTGAATTCGTCGTCGCGCTCGGCGCCTCCGGGTGCGGGAAGACGACGCTGCTGAACTGCATGGCCGGCTTCGTCGCGCCGACGACGGGCGACGTGCGCGTCGACGGCGTGCCCGTCACGGGCCCGGGCGCCGATCGCGGCGTCGTGTTCCAGAAATACGCGTTGCTGCCGTGGCTCGACGTGCTCGACAACGTCGCGCTCGGGCTGCGCTTCGCGCGCGTGAAGAAGGCCGAACGCGAGGCGCGGGCGCGACAGATGCTCGCGCTCGTCGGGCTCGACCATCATGCGCATGCGCGCGTGTACGAGCTGTCGGGCGGGATGCAGCAGCGTGTCGGCATCGCGCGTGCGCTCGCGAGCGACCCGCGCGTGCTGCTGATGGACGAGCCGATGGGCGCGCTCGACGCGATGACGCGCGGCTCGATGCAGGCGCTCGTGCTCGACGTGTGGGCGCGTACCGGCAAGACCGTGTTCTTCATCACGCACGATGTCGAGGAGGCGTTGTTTCTCGCGACGCGTCTCGTCGTGATGACACCGGGCCCGGGGCGCATCGCGGAAACCTTCGAGCTGCCGTTCGCGCGTCGCTACGTCGAATCGCGCGATGCGCGCGCGGTGAAGTCGTCGCCGGATTTCATCGCGTGGCGCGAGCGGCTGATCGCGTACCTGCATCGCGACGAGGCCGTCGCGGAGCACGCATGACGAGCGAACTCGCGCGGCACGGCGCGGCCGTCGGGCGCGGCCGGAACAGCACTTTGCACAGGCAGGACAGCATGAGCACGCAGGATTCGTGGGCGGCCGATCGCGCGGCCGCGGGTATCGAGCAGGGCGGTCGCACGGAACACGAGGCGGCGGTGCGTCGTGCGCCGTCGTCGCGCCGCTACCGGCTGCCGGGGGAAGGGAAGACCGCGCGACTGAGCGCGGCGACGGTCGCGGCGCTGGCCGTGCTGTGGTGGGTCGCGACGCATCGCCAATGGCTGCCGCCGCTGTTCCTGCCCGCGCCGGAAGCCGTATGGGCGGCGTTCGTCGATGCGTGGCACGGGCGCATCCAGGGCGGCCTGCCGCTGTCCGACCATCTGCTGTGGAGCGCCGCGCGCGTGTTCGGCGCGTTCCTGCTCGCGACCGCGATCGGCGTGCCGGCCGGCATCCTGATGGGCGTGAGCCGCGTCGCGCGCGGCGTGCTCGATCCGCTGCTGGAGTTCTACCGGCCGCTGCCGCCGCTCGCGTACCTGCCGCTCGTCGTGATCTGGTTCGGCATCGACGAGACGGCGAAGCTCGTCGTGATCTTTCTCGCCTGCTTCGCGCCGATCGCGATGGCCGCACGCGCCGGCGTGCGCGCGGCGACGGTCGAGCAGATCAACGCCGCGTATTCGCTCGGCGGCAGCTTCGCGCAGATCGTGCGCCACGTGGTGCTGCCGGCCGCGCTGCCGGAAATCCTCACCGGGCTGCGGATCGCGATCGGCTTCGGCTGGACGACGCTCGTCGCGGCCGAGATGGTCGCCGCGACGGCCGGGCTCGGGCAGATGGTGCTCAATGCGTCGAGCTTCCTGCGCACCGATATCGTCGTGATGGGCATCCTGATCATCGGCGCGATCGCGTGGCTGTTCGATCTCGCGATGCGGTGGGTCGAGCGGCGCATCGTGCCGTGGAAGGGGCGCGGCTGAAGCAGCGCGCGGCACGCCCGGATCGGCTGGCGCACGACCGTCAGCGGCCGGGCGTAAGCGGCGGTGAATTCGGCGACGAATGCATCGCGCGGCAGTCGGGGCACCGACGCGCATCGCCGTAGCGGCGATGCCTGCCGCCTGCAATCACGCGCTCATGTTCTGCGCTTGCGCAGGCGCTGCGTCGAGCGAAGCCGCCGGGTCGATCAGCCACGTGAAGTTGTCGCTCATCGCCCTCACTCGCCCATCGCCACCCCTTCCCGACGCGGATCCGCGCCGCCGAACCACACCGTCTGCCCCTGCACGTTCAGCCGCTGGATCCCCTGCAGCCCGGAGTTCATCTCGACGACCTGCACGTCGTGCCCGCGGCCCTTGAGCCCGTCGGCGAGCGCCTCCGACACGCGGCCGCGCTCCAGTTGCGTCGGCCCGTTCATCGACCCGAAGTTCGGCAGCGCGATCGCCTGCTGCATCGTCATGCCCCAGTCGAGCACGCCGACCAGCGTCTTCGCGACGTGGTTGATGATCGCGGGGCCGCCGGCCGAGCCGACGACCATCGTCACCTGTTTCGTCTTCTTGTCGAACACGAGTTCCGGCGACATCGCCGAGCGCGGCCGCTTGCCCGGCTGCACGCGGTTCGCGACCGGCCGGCCGTTGTCGTTCGACACGAACGAGAAATCGGTGAGCTGGTTGTTCAGCATGAAGCCGCGCACCATCAGCCGCGAGCCGAACGCATCCTCGATGCTGGACGTCATCGACAGCGCCTGGCCGTAGCGGTCGACGATCGCGATGTCGGACGTCGACGGCCGTTCGGGGCTGCGATCGTCGGCCATCGCGAGCGTCGCGCCCTGCGGCGCGCCGGCCTGCGCGACGCCCATGCTGGTGTCGCCGATCAGCCGCGCGCGCTGCGCGAGATAGGTCTTGTCGGTGAGGCTCGCCCAGCTGCCGCCCGGCAGCGGCACGAAATCGGGATCGGCGACGTAACGCGCGCGGTCCGCATACGCGAGGCGGCCGGCCTCGCTGAACAGGTGCGCGGCGAACGGCGTCGGCTCGTAGCCGACATCGTTGCGCACCGGCTTCTGCGCGCCGATCTGCTGCCAGTCGGGCATCGCCTCGAGGATGCCGAGCATCTGCGCGATCGCGAGGCCGCCCGACGACGGCGGCGGCATCCCGCACACCACCGAGCGCCGGTAGTCGGCGCACAGCGGCGTGCGCACCTTCGCCTTGTAGCGCGCGAGATCCTGCAGCGACAGCAGGCCCGGGTTGGTCGGGTGCTTGCGCACCTTCGTGACGATGTCGCGCGCGATCGCGCCGCTGTAGAACGCATTCGCGCCGCGCTCGGCGACCTGGCGCAGCACGGTCGCGAGCGCGGGGTTCTTCAGCACCGTGCCGGCCGCCTTCGGCGTGCCGTCGGCGTTGTAGAAGTACGCGCGCGCGGCCGGGTCGTTCTTCAGGTACCGGTCGTTCGCGATCAGCGTCGCGAGCCGCGGGCTGATCGTGAAGCCGCGTTCGGCGAGCCGGATGGCCGGCTGGAACAGCCGGCGCCACGGCAGCTTGCCGTGCGCGCGGTGCGCGGCGTCGAGCATGCGCAGCACGCCCGGCGTGCCGACCGAGCGGCCGCCGACGACACCTTCGTAGAAGCTCATCGGCTGGCCGGTCGGCCCGTAGAACAGCCGGTCGGTCGCGGCGGCCGGCGCGGTCTCGCGGCCGTCGTACGCCTGCGCCGTCTTGCCGTCGAAGTACAGCATGAACGCGCCGCCGCCGATCCCCGACGATTGCGGCTCGACGAGCGCGAGCACCATCTGCGTCGCGATCGCCGCGTCGATCGCGGTGCCGCCGGCCTTCAGCATGTCGTAGCCGGCCTGCGTCGCAAGCGGGTTCGCGGCCGCGATCATGAAGTGCTGCGAGGTCCAGCCCGGCTTGTCGGTCCATCCCGACGACAGTTCGGGCGGGTGAACGCCGGGCAGCGGGACGGCCGCGCCCGATGCGGCGGCGACCGGGACGACGGCGCCCGACGGCGCGGACGGGGACGTGCAGCCGGCGTTGAACGCGACGAGCGCGACGGCGGCAAGCAGCGTCCAGGGACGCGGGTGCGGGCGAATCCGGTCGAACATTGAACCCTCGGCAGCAGTGAATGCGAATGAGGCGACGGCGCCGGCGCAACGCGGCTGCCGGCCCGGCGCGCTATTGTCGCCGCGCCGCCAGCGGATTGTCATCCGACAGAAAACCCTGACGAATCGCGGCGGGCCCGCCCCGGCCGGTCTTTCCGGCCTGTTCGAGGATGAACTCTATGAACGTCGACGTCGCGCGCGTGTGATGCCGGTTCGGCATGTACAGCATGTACATGTGCGTGCCGAAGATGCTGAGCCGGTACGCGTCGAGCGACGTGACGACGGTGCCGCGCCGCATGTCGTCCTGCATCACGTAGTCGGGCACGATGCCGACGCCGATGCCCGCGAGGATCGCCTGGCGCAGGAACAGGAAGTTCTCCGAAATCAACGTGGGTTCGAGCAGCACCTCGTGGCGCTCGTCGCCGAGATACGCGGCGATCCGGAGCTGCCGGCCCATCACCGTCGCGGTGACGACCGGCGCGGCGGCCAGCGCGCCGAGGCTCGACGGCATCCCGTGCGCGGCCGCGAACGCCGGCGACGCGCACGCGACGTAGCGCACCGCGCCCATGTCGCGCGCGACGAGGTTCTGCGGCGGCTCGGACATCACGCGGATCGCGATGTCGACTTCGTCGCGCATCAGGTCTTCGACGCGATTCTCGAACACGACGTCGAGCACGATGCCCGGGTGCAGCCGCTTGAACGCGAGCAGCCAGTCGGACATCACCATCTGCCCGTAGCCGCTCGGCACCGACAGCCGCACGCGGCCCTGCAGGTCCTGGCCGAGCGTCGTCACCGATTCCTGCGCGGCGAGCAGTTCGTTGCGGATGCGCCGGCCGTGCTCGTACAGCTTCAGCCCGATCTCGGTCGGCTCGATGCGCCGCGTCGTACGCCGCACCAATTGCTGGCCGATCGAGCGTTCCAGCTGGTTCAGCCGGTAGCTGACGTTCGCGCGGCTCATCTTGAGCCGCTGGGCGGCCTTGCTGAGATTGCCGGCGTCGAGGATCTCGACGAGTAGCGTCAGCGCGTTCAGGTCCATGTTTTCGCTCCTGATCCGTCCCGTTTAACGGTCGGAATGCATCCAGTGTCAAGTCAGACTTGACAGCTTGTAAAGGCAAGAGGGAATTGTCAATGAATCTCGATCAATCGAGAATCGGGTCATGCCTCGTGCACAGACTGGAGACGCCATGAATGCCCCCGCCACCCCCCAAGCCGGCACGGCTGGGAAACCGACCGGCCGGTGGTCTGGCAGATCACGCCCGATACGGGCAGCCTGGGCATTGCGCAGGCCGCCGCCGACGGCCAGCCCGAGCCGCACTGGGCGCTGTCGCAACTGACGCGC
>NZ_JAAGPK010000176.1:0-15411 GCF_017104685.1 Burkholderia sp. Tr-20355
CACATAGCCGATCCAGACGCCCGAACCGGTCGCGCGCTCGATCCGCCACATCAGCAGCACGAACCCGAGAAACCCCAGCGTATAGAGCGCGTATGCGCGGATCAGTCGATGCGTCAGCATGGGTCAGAACGCGCTGAACGCCGCGAACAGCGCGGCACCCGTCAGCGACGCCTCGCGCAGCCCGCGCAGTTCGACGGCCAGATGCCACATCGAGCCGAGCAGCTTGCCGTACGACAGCGTCGACGTCGGCGAACTGCGCGGCAGCCGCATCACGATCACGGCGGCGAGCACGACGAGTGCCGCGACCGACGCGGCGAACACCGCGCGCCAGCCGAAATACTCGGCGACGAAACCGGCGGCCGTGCGCGCGAGCAGGATGCCGAGCAGCAGGCCGCTCATCACGGTGCCGACTGCATGCCCGCGTTCGGCGGGCGGCGCGATTTCGGCGGCGAACGGCACGGCCTGCTGCGCGATGGTCGCGAGGACGCCGATCGCGAGGCTCGCGGCGGCGAGTACGGCCAGCGACGGCGCGGTGGCCGCCACGATCAGCGCGACCGACAGGCCGGCGATCTGCATCAGGATCAGCCCGCGGCGGTCGAACCGGTCGCCGAGCGGCGCGAGCAGGAACATGCCGGCGGCATAACCGAGCTGCGTCGCGGTCGGCACCGCGCCGATCCATGACGCGCCGTCGGGAAAAGTCGAGCGGAAGCTGTCGAGCAGCGGCTGGTTGTAGTAGATGTTCGCGACCGATACGCCCGCGATCGTCGCGAGCAGCAACAGCAGGCTGCGCGAGTAGTGGGGCGAGGCGGTGTCGGTCGGACGGTCGGTGGAGGCGGTGGACATGGCTGCGCGGACGGAGTTGGACGGCGTGGCGAGCGTCGGGTGCACAGGCGGGCCGAGCGCCGGTCGAGGCTGCCGATCATACCGGAGCGACGCGAATCCTGCCGGGCAGGCGGCGAACCGGCCGCCGCCCGCCGCCGTGCGTGCCGCAAGCCGTCAGTCGACCAGTTCGCCCGTCGGTTCGTAGAACGGATACGGGCCGGCGCCTTCGTCGACGTACACGTGATGCGACGTCATCCCCGTATCGGGCGCATAACGATGGACCGCGAACGCCGGCGGTTCGAGCCGGAACGCGGACGGCGCGTCGGCCCGCAGGTCGAACGCCACCTGATGCGCGGGCGACGGCACCGCCGCCGCGAGCGTGCCGCCGAAGCGCGTGAACATCGTGCGGTGCACGTGGCCGCACAGCACCCGCTCGACGTTCGGATGACCGCGCAGCAGCGCGTCGAGTTTCGCGGCAGCGGCCGGCGCGAGGCGCAGCTTGTCCATATGGCCGATGCCCGCCACGAACGGCGGGTGATGCAGCGCGACGATCACCGGCCGGTCGCGTGCGGCGTCGAGCTGCGCGGCGAGCCACGCGAGCCGTGCGTCGCACAGATCGCCGTGACTCGCGCCGGGCACCTGCGAATCGAGCGCGAGCACGCGCACCGCGCCGACGTCGAGCGCGTACTGCACGAATGCGCCGTCCTGCAATTCGGCGCGCGCGGCAAACGCACGGCGCAGCCCGGCGCGGTCGTCGTGGTTGCCGATCATCAGGTAGTACGGAATCTCGAGCGCCGCGAGCAGCCCGCGCAGGTTGCCGTACTCTTCGTCGTGGCCGAAGTCGGTCAGGTCGCCGGTAACGAGCACGGCGTCGGGACGCGGCTCGAGCGCGTTCAGCTTCGCGATGCAGCGCGCAAGCGCGGCCGCCGTGTCGACACGCCGGTACGCGAGCTGGCCCGGACGCTTGATGTGGAGATCGCTGATTTGAGCAAGCAGCATCGTCGTTCCTCGGAATCGTCTGTTTGTTGTCGCGGCGCTGTCGTGCGCCGCGGTGGGGGCTGCAGGAATGATGCCCGAACGACGGGTCACGCGCCGAGCGCGATCAGGCCTTCCGGTGCGATCGTGAGGCCGACCGCCGTGCCGCGTGCGAGCGCGATGCGGCCCGGCACGTCGATCACGAGCGCATCGGGTGCCGCGTGTTCGATCGTGAGCCGCGTGCGCTCGCCGAGGAACGCGCACGCGCCGACCGCGCCGCGCAGCGGCGCATGCGCGGGATCGGCGAGCTGCGCGTCCTCCGGGCGGAAGAACCATTCGTCGGCGGCGTGCGGCGTCGCGATCGCGCCGCCCGTCGTCACCAGCGCGCCGTCGCGCCATTGCCCGGCGAGCCGGTTCAGCGTGCCGATGAACTGTGCGACGGTGCGGTTCGCCGGGTGGTAGTAAATGTCGCGCGGCGTGCCGATCTGCTCGATGCGGCCCGCGCCCATCACGACGATCCGGTCGCCGAGTTCCATCGCCTCGGCCTGGTCGTGCGTCACGTAGACGGTCGTCACGCCGAGCTCGCGCAGCAGCGTGTTCATCTCGCGGCGCAGCACGTCGCGCAGTTTCGCGTCGAGCGCGGTCAGCGGTTCGTCGAGCAGCAGCACGCGCGGCCGCACCGCGAGCGCGCGGGCCAGCGCGACGCGCTGGCGCTGGCCGCCCGACAGCTGGTCGACCGGCTTGTCCGCATGCGCGTCGAGCCGCATCATCGCGAGCAGTTCGTCGACGCGTTCACGCAGCGCGCGCGGCTCGGTCTTGCGGATCTTCAGCCCGTAGCCGACGTTGCCGCGCACCGTCAGGTTCGGAAACAGCGCATAGTTCTGGAACACCATGCCGACCTGCCGGCGCTCGATCGGCAGCGCGGTGACGTCGTCGTTGCCGAACGCGATCGTGCCGCCGGCGTCCGGCGTGTCGAGGCCCGCGATCAGGCGTAGCGTGGTCGTCTTGCCGCAGCCTGACGGCCCGAGCAGCACGAGTGTCTCGCCCGCGCCGATCGACAGGTCGAGCGGTTCGAGTACGCGCGTGCCGCGGAACGTCTTCGCGCAATGGGTCAGCGTGATGGGAGTGGAATCGAGTTTCATATCTGCGAAAAATTCAGCGCGGGCGCTGCTTGAGCGCACGTGTGCCGGACGGATCGACGCCGAGCCACTGCATCGCGACGAGGAGCGGCAGCGTCATCAGCAGGAACAGGATCGTGTACGCGCTGCCGACTTCGAGGCGCAGCGACGCATAGGTATCGGCGAGCCCGACCGGCAGTGTCTTGGTGTCGGGCGTGTGCAGCATCCACGTGAGGTTGAATTCGCCGATCGACAGCGTGAGCACCGCGAGCGCGCCCGCGACGATGCCGGGGCGCAGGTTCGGCAGCACGATCGTGACGAAGCGCGTGACGAACGACGCGCCGAGGCTCGCCGCGCCTTCCTCGAGCGTGCGCAGGTCGGCGCCGGCCGCGACGGCGGCCACCGCGCGCACCATGAACGGCAGCGTGAACACGACGTGGCCGACGACGATGAACCACAGGCTCATCCGGAACGCGGTGAAGCCGCCGTACACGACCAGCAGCGCGAGTGCCGACGCGAGCCCGGGCAGCGCGACCGGCAGCACGAGCGCCTCCTCGATCGCGCGTGCGACGCGGCTCTTGCTGCGCGCGAGCGCATAGCCGGCCGGCACGCCGGCGACGAGCACGATCGCGAGCGTCGCGAACGCGACTTCGAGCGACAGCGCGACCGAGCCGTGATACTGCTGCCACACCTGTTCGAGCCAGCGCAGCGTGAGGCCGCTCGACAGGCCGCGGAAATAGTTGACGGTCAGGCCCGCGAGCACGGACATCCCGACGGGCACGATCAGGAACGCGCACAGCAGCAGCGTGACGCCCCATTGCAGCGCGGCGATCGCGCGCGCGCCCGTGACGTGCGGCGCGCGCCGCGCGACGCCGTTCGCCTGCGCGGGAGCGGGCGCCGGTGACGGCGCGGAGGAGCTGGAAAGCGATTGCATGCGGGAATCCTCAGGCCGCGGCGGCGGCGGTGTGGCCGGTGAAACGGCGCGCGAGCGCGAGCACGGTCCAGGTGACGATGCCGAGCACGATCGACAGGCCGGCCGCCGTCGCGATGTTCGCGTTCAGCGTGAATTCGGTATAGATCGTCATCGGCAGCACGTTCAGGTCGGTGGCGAGCGTGAAGGCGGTGCCGAAGGCGCCCATCGCGGTCGCGAAGCAGATCGCGCCGGCCGCGATCAGCCCGGGCGCGAGCGCGGGCAGCACGATGTCGACGAAGATGCGCCACGGCGACGCGCCGAGCGAACGCGCGGCTTCCTCGAGCGACGCATCGAGCTTCGACGCGGCCGCGATCACGGTGACGATCACGCGCGGAATCGAGAAGTACAGGTAGCCGACGAACAGGCCCGCGACCGAGTACGCGAATACCCATTTGTCGCCGGTGAGCTTTGCCGACAGCATGCCGATCAGCCCCTGGCGGCCGGCGAGCATGATCACCATGAAGCCGACGACGACGCCCGGGAACGCGAGCGGAAACGTGAGCAGCGCGAGCAGCACGCGCTTGCCGGCGAACTCGCGGCGCGCGAGCAGGAGGCCCGAGATCGTCGACAGCGCGAGCGTCGCGAGCGTGACGCCCGCGGACAGCGCGACCGTCTCGCCGAGGCTCTTCATGTAACGTGCATTGCCGAGCAGCGCCGCGTAGTGCGACAGGAACGCGCCGTCGGCGGATACCTGCACGAGCGCCGCCATCGGCAGCAGCCAGAACGCGGCGAACACCGCCAGCGCCGGCGCGACGAGCGCGACGCGCCAGCGCAGCGGAAAAGTCAGGTCGAGCATCGATTGTGTCCTGCCGCTTACTGCATCACCTGCAGGTACTGCTGGCCGAACGCCTGCTGGCCGGCCGCCATCTTGCCGAAGTCGACCGATTTCGCGCGTGCGTACTCGCTCGCCGGCAGGAACTTCGCGGCGACGTCGGCGCCGAGCGCCTGCGCGCGTACCGGGCGCAGGTAGGCGTTGGCCCACAGCTTCTGGCCTTCGTCCGACAGCACGAAGTCGAGCACTTTCCTGCCGTTCGCGTCGTGCGGCGCACCCTTCACGAGGCTCATCACGTACGGCACGGCGATCGTGCCTTCCTTCGGAATCACGAACTCGACGTTCGCGCTGTCCTTGTACTTCGCACGATACGCATCGAAGTCGTAGTCGAGCAGGATCGGAATCTCGCCGGACAGCACGCGTGCATACGCAGTCTGTTTCGGCACGATCGGCGCGTTCGCCTTCAGCTTGCGGAACCAGTCGAGGGCCGGCTTGAAGTTGTCGAGGCTGCCGCCCAACGCCTGGTTGACGGCGACCGCGCCGGCATAACCGACGAAGGCGCTCGACGGATCGAGATAACCGACCATGCCCTTGTATTCGGGTTTCAGCAGATCGGCCCACGAACGCGGCACCGGCTTGCCGTCGAGCGCGTCCTTGTTCACGAAGAAGCCGAGCGTGCCCGAGTGGATCGCGAACCAGTAGCCTTGCGGATCCTTCAGGTTCGCGGGAATGTCGTTCCAGTGCGCGGGCTTGTACGGCGCGATCACGCCCTTGTCCTTCGCCTGGAAGGCCGACGACACGCCGAGGTAGACGACGTCGGCGACCGGGCTCTTCTGTTCGGCGATCAGCTGCGCGATCGACTGGCCCGAATTCTTGTTGTCGAACGGCACGCGGATGCCGGTCTTCTGCTTGATCGCCGCGATCTGCGCGGCCCAGTCGGCCCATTCCGGCGGGCAGTTGTAGCAGATCGCCGTTTCGTCGGCGTGGGCGGCGGGCGCGCCGGCGACGAGCGCGGCAAGGGCAAGCGGCGCGGCAAGCGCGCGCAGCAGCGAGGTCAGGCGAAAGGACACGGTGGGTCTCCGGGCGAGTGGGTGGTGCGCTGGGGTGGTGGGGTTGTCGGGGGCGGCCTGCGTTCAGGCCTGGCGCCGTTGCAGATCGATGGACGGCGGTGCGACCGTCGCGCCGTCGCGCACCGCATGCGGCAGGATCAGCGACGTGCGCTCGAGCGTCGTGCCGCCGATGCATTCGACGAGACGCCGCCACGCGTGACGGCCGATGTCGCGGTTCGGCGTCGCCACGCTCGCGAGCGGCGGCGCGAGCAGTTCGCCGATCGCGATCCCGTCGAAGCCGAGTACCGACAGGTCGTCGGGAATCGAGAAGCCGGCGCGGCGCAGGCCGCGCATCACGACCATCGCGAGCAGGTCGTTGCTGCAGAAGAGGGCGGTCGGGCGTGTGGCGTGCGCGGTGAGATGCGCGAGCACGGCTTCGGGCAGCTCGGGTGCGTTGAAGTCGACCTCGACCGGCGGCAGCGTGGCCATGCCACTTTCCTGGAGGGCCTGCGCATAGCCGAGATGACGCTGGCGCGCGCGATCCGACGCGGCGAGCGAACCGGCCAGCATCAGCACGCGGCGGTGGCCGCGCGCGATCAGCAGCCGCACGCCGTCGTAGGCGGCACGGCGGTTGTCGACCGACACCGACGGGCGGCGTTGCGTGTCGTTGTGCATCAGCACGTAGTGCGGGCCGTCGCGGTCGAGCATGTCGAGCAGCGGGTGCGTGTCCGCGTCGGCGACGGTGAGGATCAGCCCTTCGACGCGCTGCTCGCGCAGCGTCTCGATCGCATGGCGTTCGCGCGCGGCGTCGTACTCGGTCGTCATCACGATCAGCTTGAAGCCGGCCGCGGTCGCGAGCGCGTCGATGCCTTGCAGGCAGTCGGCGAACACGGGGTTCGACAGCGTCGGCACGACGACGCCGACGAGTCGCGTGCGTTCGCCGCGCAGTTGCCGGCCGAGCGGGCTCGGGCGGAACTGCAGCGTATCGATCGCGGTGCGGATCGTCTGCAGCGTGGCGGGGCTGACGGTATGCGGGGCGTTGATCGCGCGCGAGACGGTGGCGATCGAGAAGCCCGCGAGGGCAGCGACGTCCTTGATGGTCGAGGTCATGAAATAACGCGATGTAAACGTTTTCGGCGAGGGAATTATCGAAAACGTTTGTGACTTCGCGATGACGCACGCGACGCTTGTTTCGCAAAAAAGCACGATACAAACGTCAGACGGTTGGGGCCGTCGGACGACGCGGGCTCGATTGTAGCGGGGAGGGCGCGGCGCGCGACGAAACCGGCGGCCCTGTCGTAGCGACGGCGAGCGGGCGGGAGTGCATCCGCGCGACGGCGGCCGGTGTCGCGATGCGGTGCGGCAGAATAAGGGAACGCATGCGCAAGCAATGGTAGAATCGCGTCCGCCCTCTTGCCGGGGTGATGAAATTGGTAAACATAGCGGACTTAAACGATTGAGTGCCCGGCCGGAAACGGTCGGTGCAGAACCCTTCAAATTCGGCGAAACCCCTGATGCGCGCATCGAGGCAACGCCGAGCCAAGCCTCGCGGCATCCGCGAGGAAGGTGTAGAGACTAGACGGGGGGCGCCTAAGGCGCACGGGCAGCGGTCACGCCCGCGCGCGACGGTGAAGGCATAGTCCAGCGCACGAACGGCTTCGCTTACGCGACGCCGGCTTTGAAAGAAGCAGTGTGACGAAAATCCGCCGCCTTAACTGGCTTGCCGGTTCGAGTCCGGTCCCCGGCACCACGATCGCTTCGATGCGTTTCGATGAAGGTCTGAAAAAACCCGCGAGAATTGAAGCGCTCGCGGGTTTTTTGTTTGTGCGGCGTGGCCATTCGTCGGAGGCTGCGGTGTCGGGGACGGATGTTGCCGCTGGTGAAGCGTTGGCAGATCCCCGGCCATCCGAGACCTGCCCGTTCGCATGGCTCGTTTCCGATGATGCGAGCGCGATATCCCGGCACAGGTCGGCCGCGGTGCATCACCTACTCATTCGACGCGCAATATCAGCTTGCCGGTCGTTTGACCGCTTTCGAGTGCCCGATGCGCGTCGGCGATCGCGTCGAATCCATAGCTGCCGCCGATCAGCGGTTTCAGCTTGCCGGTTGCCAGCAAGCCGAACAGTTCAACGAGGGCCCTGTGCACGACGTCGTTGGTGAGGAACGCATGAAGCGCGAAGCCGGACAGCGAACGGCAGCCGAAGATCAGTATATTCATCAGGGTTTCGTCGACCGTGAGCAACTGGCCGCTGGCCGCGCCATAGCTGACGAAGCGGCCGTATGTCGCGAGGCCGGATGCAAGCGTGCGGGCCACCGTTCCGCCAATCGAATCGAACACGACGTCGGGTCCGGTGCCGCCGAGCGCCGTGCGCAACCCGTCGGCCCAGTCGCCGTCGCGATAGCTGATGGCTTGATCTGCGCCGAGCGCGCGTACTACCCGCAACTTGTCCGTTGAACCCGCGAGGCCCACGATCGAGCGTGCTCCGTCGAGTCTCGCCAGCTGGATCAGCAGTGAACCGACGCCGCCGGCTGCGGCGGTGATCGCGACCGTGCGTGCGGCCACGGGCGTCTCGCGCAGCAGCACGCGGGCCACCAGCCCCTGCAGCATCACGGCGACCGCGTCGTCGTCGGAGACTTCGTCGGGAATCGCGGTAATCAGCGCGGCGCCGAGCGTCACGTATTCGGCGTAGCCCCCGGTCGCGCGCATCGCGCCGAACAGCGGCGCCGCGACGCGCGCGCCGATCTGGATATTCCGGACATCCGCGCCCACGGCAGCGACGGTGCCGACGACTTCCGAGCCCGGCACTGCCGGCAGCGTCAGCGCCGGACCCGGATAGGTGCCGGCGCGTTGCAGCGTTTCCGCGAAGTTCAGTCCGACACGCGTGACCCGCACGAGAACCTCGTCGGCGGCAGGCGTCGGACGCTCGATCACGACCGGACGGAGGACGGAAGGATCGCCGACACGGTCGATCTGGATGGCATGCATGCTGCTCATGAAAAAATCTCGCTTGCAAAGGGGGGCTCGCCCCCGGGGATGAATGAAGCGCGGGCTGGCTCCGGCCGCGCAGTGGAGGCGTGTTGCCCGATGCCCGGCGGATCAGTCCGGTTGAGCGCGATCGAACGCGACACGACCGGCTCCGTTCAGGACGAGTGCGAGCAGACCGCCTGCCATCGACAGGTTCATCATGAAGAACGTCTGCTGAGTCTGGTCGCCGCCGCCGTGGAAGATCGCCGCGGCGATGATCGAGAAGATCGCGAGTCCGAGCGCCGCGAGCCGTGTCATGAAGCCCGTGATCAGCGCCAGGCCGCCGGCGACCTCGACGACGATCACGAGCGGAAGCAGCGCGCCCGATACGCCCATGTGCTCCATGTATAGCCGGGTGCCCGCATAGTTGAAGACCTTGCTGATCCCCGCGCCGAGATAGACGCCGGCGATGAGAAGCCGTACGAGCACGGAGAGCAGGATGTTGACGACGGGCGTTTGCACGGCCGTCCGGTAGAGTGTGCGATTGATCGAATTAATCATATGGAATCCGTAATTATTGGGTGGATGGATCGCTGATCCTGGCGGGTGATCTTTGTGCTGTCGAGCGGCTTTCCGCTTATGCGTCGAGCGCCGGATAGTCGGTATAGCCGGCCTCGCCGCCGCCGTAAGCGGTGGACATGTCGGCCTGCGCGAGCGGGCGATCGTGTCGAATGCGCGTCACCAGATCGGGGTTCGCGATGAACGGGTAACCGAACGACACGAGATCGGCACTGCCCTCGTCCAGTGCCTGTTGCGCACGCGCTTTCGTGTAGCCGCCGTTAGCGACGTAGAGTCCACCGAAGGCACGGCGCAATGCGCGATAGTCGAACGGCGGCGCCTGATCGGCCGCCACCTGGGGAATGCCTTCGACGACATGCAGGTAGGCCGCGAGACCGGTGAGCCGGTCGGCGAACCGGTCAAACAGCGCCTGCGGGTGGCTGTCCGCGATGCCGCCGAAATACGGCGTGACCGGAGAAATGCGGACGCCCACGCGACCGGGGCCCACGACATGCCCGACCGCGCGCACGACGTCGAGCGGCAGCCGGATACGCTTGTCGATCGTGCCGCCGTACGGGTCCGTGCGCCGGTTCGTGCCGTCGCGCAGGAACTGGTCGAGCAGATAGCCGTTTCCCGCGTGAATTTCGACACCATCGAAGCCTGCCTGCAACGCGGCATGTGCCGCTTGCGCGTATTGCTCGACGATGCGGGGAATTTCGTGCGTGTCGAGCGCGCGTGGCACGGGATGCGGTTGCGGGCCGCTCGGCGTGAATGCCTGGCCGTCCGGTCGAATGGCCGACGGCGCGACGGGTAGTGCGCCGTCGGGCTGCAGATCCGGGTGGCCGATGCGCCCGACGTGCGCGAGCTGGACAAAGATGCGGCCGCCTTCGCGATGCACGGCATCGGTCACCCGCTTCCAGCCGGCGATCTGCGCATCGCTGTAAATCCCCGGCGTGGACGGATAACCCTTGCCCTGCGAGGAGATCTGCGTGCCTTCCGTAACGATCAGGCCGGCGGACGCGCGCTGGGCGTAGTAGACGGCATTGATCGCGCCGGGCGCATCGCCAGCGCCGGCGCGGCTGCGCGTCATCGGTGCCATCACGATGCGGTTCCCGAGCGTGACCGGGCCTAGCTCGAGTGGGTCGAACAACGTGGGGCCGGCCGTTTCCGAACGGCGGGAAAGGGAACTGTCGAGCGTCATGATTCGATTTTCCTGTGGTGTTCACGGGGGCGCCGAGGCGCGATCCGGGATGTCCGGCATACGCGCTTCGAACGCTGCTGAGCAGGAATTTAGGAGAAGGCTGTAATCTAAACAATCGTCTAAAATGGATCGTTAAAATCCATTTTCTTGATGGATCATGGAGCGAAGCCCCAATCTGGATCAATTGCGCGCGTTCATCGCGGTTGTCGAAGCCGGCAGTTTTTCCGGCGCGGCCCGGCGGCTCGAGCGCGCCCAATCCGTCGTCAGTTACGCGATCGCCAATCTCGAGTCGTTGCTCGGCGTGCCGCTGTTCGAACGTGGCAAGCGGCGGCCGACGTTGACGGCGGCTGGTGAAATCGTCCTGGCCGACGCCCGGCGGCTCGACATGCTGGCAGGCCAGTTGCTGGCCAAAACCGCCGGGTTGCGCGGAGGCGTGGAAGCAGAACTGTCGCTGGCGGTGGACGTGATGTTTCCACTGGCGAGACTCGTCGATGGGTTGGGCGCGTTCGCCGACGAATTTCCGACGGTCGCGCTCAACCTCACCATCGAAGCGCTCGGTGGGGTGATGAAGCTGGTGGTCGACGGCGGATGCGCCCTCGGCATCAGCGGGCCTGCGCAAAACTGGCCTGATGCCATCGATGCAACGTCCATGGGCTCGATCGAGCTGGTCACGGTCGCTGCGCCCACGCATCCGCTCGCGCAGCGCCGCGGGCGTGTTGCTCTGTCCGAGGCGCGCGAATATACGCAACTCGTGTTGACGGACCGCAGCAAACTGACCGAAGGGCAGTCGTTCGGCGTTTATGCGACCCGCACATGGAAGACTGCGGACCTCGGCGCCAAGCATCGCTTGTTGCTCGAGGGGCTCGGCTGGGGCTCGATGCCGATGCATTTGGTCGACGATGACTTGCGACAAGGCCGGCTGGCCGTCGTGCGGTTGTCGGATCGCGAGGTGTTTCGATACGGCCTGTCGTTGATCAGGCGGGCCGATCGTGCGTGCGGACCCGCGACGCAGTGGCTGATCGACCATCTGACGCGTCCCGGCGAACCGGACGCCTGAAGCGCGACGCCGTGCACCGGCACAACGCGGGCACCGGGACACGCGAAGCCTTCATTGGCGTTGCCGCTGCGCTGCGGCAAAAACGGCGTCATGTGATACTGGCGACGCCCGTCGTACCGGACGCGTGGGTCGCCATCGGCACACGCGTCCCGCCGACCGCCTCCAACATCGTTTGCGTCACGCAAAAACATCGTCATGACCGACTCGACCCATCACTATTACGAACCCTCGCAAGGCCACGGCCTGCCGCACGATCCGTTGAACGCGATCGTGGGCCCGCGCCCGATCGGCTGGATCTCTTCTCGCGGCAGCGACGGCACACTCAACCTCGCGCCATACAGCTTCTTCAACGCGTTCAACTATCGCCCGCCGATCATCGGCTTTTCGAGTACCGGCGCCAAGGACAGCCTGCGCAACGTGCAGGAGACGGGCGAGTTCGTGTGGAACCTCGCGACGCGCGAGCTCGCCGAGCGGATGAACCAGACCTGCGCCGCCGTGCCGTACGACGTGAACGAGTTCGAACTCGGCGGCTTGACCGCGGTGCCGTCGCGCCTCGTCAACGTGCCGCGCGTCGCGGAAAGCGGCGTCAACTTCGAATGCAAGGTGACCGACGTGATTCGGCTGCGCGACCATCACGGTGTCGAAACGCCGGCAACGCTCGTGCTGGGCGAAGTCATCGCCGTCCATATCCGCCACGACCTGCTGAAGGACGGCATCTTCGACACGTTTGGCGCCGGCATCATTCTTCGTGCGGGCGGTCCGTCGGCCTACGTGCACGTAAAGCCCGACAGTCGCTTCGACATTTTCCGTCCCGCCGCGTGATCGATCGCGCCGGCGCAAGCCGGCGACCGGGCGCCGAAGCGCCCGAACCTGAAAGGACCCCGCGCAGCGCAACGATGTCGCGGGGTCTTTTGCTTCGTACCCTCGCATGAGAGGGACGGGCCGATTCGTCCGCCCCCGATGCCCGATGCCCGATGCCCGATCGCGGCCGGCTCGGCGGTCTTGCACTGCAGCAACCACATCCTTGGCCGGTTCCGCCCGCCCCACGCGCGCCGTGGACCTCTGCCATGGCAAATCTGCTCACGACGAACGAGCGGCTTGGACATCGACGCCCGGCGCCGCAAGGCATAGATTTCCAAGGTTGACGCGCTTATCCGCGCGCCAACCCGCGCGCAGGCCGGCAACCGGCCGCGCGTTCCCAACAGCGTGAGACACAATCGAGCGTGGAGACGACACGATGAGCCTGTCAGAGCCATTGCGTCTGCATGTGCCGGAGCCCACCGGGCGTCCGGGCTGCAAGACGGATTTTTCCTATCTGCATCTATCGCCGGCCGGCGCGGTCCGCCGCCCGCCGATCGACGTGGCCGCGGCGGACACCGCCAATCTCGCCCGCAGCCTCGTGCGCGTGCTCGACGACAGCGGCCAGGCCGTCGGCCCGTGGGCGCCGGAGCTCGACGACGCGCGACTGATCGCCGGGCTGCGCGCGATGCTCAAGACCCGCATTTTCGACGCGCGCATGATGATCGCGCAGCGCCAGAAGAAAATCTCCTTCTACATGTTGAGCCTCGGCGAGGAGGCGATCGGCACCGCGCACGCGATGGCGCTGCGCGACGGCGACATGTGCTTCCCGACCTACCGGCAGCAGAGCATCCTGATCGCGCGCGACGTGCCGCTCGAACGGATGATCTGCCAGCTGATGTCGAACGAAGGCGACCCGCTGAAAGGCCGCCAGCTTCCGGTGATGTATTCCGACCGCGAAGCGGGCTTCTTCTCCATTTCCGGCAACCTCGCGACGCAGTTCATCCAGGCGGTC
The DNA here is from genome assembly GCF_017104685.1 of Burkholderia sp. Tr-20355. Lineage (NCBI taxonomy): Bacteria > Pseudomonadati > Pseudomonadota > Betaproteobacteria > Burkholderiales > Burkholderiaceae > Burkholderia > Burkholderia sp. Tr-20355. Next base: position 13,304 of record NZ_JAAGPK010000176.1, read on the forward strand.
GGCTGGGCGATGGCGTCGGCGATCAAGGGCGACACGAAGATCGCGTCCGCGTGGATCGGCGACGGCGCGACGGCCGAAGCCGACTTCCATACCGCGCTCACGTTCGCGCACGTGTACCGCGCGCCGGTCGTGTTGAACGTCGTCAACAACCAGTGGGCGATCTCGACGTTCCAGGCGATCGCGGGCGGCGAAGGCACGACCTTCGCGGGGCGCGGCGTCGGCTGCGGGATCGCATCGCTGCGCGTCGACGGCAACGACTTCCTCGCGATCTACGCGGCGTCGAGCTGGGCCGCCGAACGCGCGCGCCGCAATCTCGGCCCGACGCTGATCGAGTGGGTGACCTACCGCGCGGGCGCGCATTCGACGTCGGACGATCCGACCAAGTACCGGCCGAGCGACGACTGGTCCCATTTCCCGCTCGGCGACCCGATCGAGCGTTTCAAGCGTCACCTGATCGCGAAGGGCATCTGGTCGGACAGCGCACACGAGGCGCTGACGGCCGAACTCGAGGCCGAGGTGATTGCCGCGCAGAAGGAAGCGGAGCAATACGGGACGCTGGCCGACGACCGGATTCCGTCGCCGGCCTCGATGTTCGACGACGTGTACAAGGAGCTGCCCGCGCACCTGCGCCGTCAGCGCCAGGAACTGGGAGCATGATCATGGCGCAACATGAGACAGACACGGCGACGCAGCCGATGACGATGATCCAGGCGCTGCGCTCCGCGATGGACGTGATGCTCGGCCGCGACAGCGACGTGGTCGTGTTCGGGCAGGACGTCGGTTATTTCGGCGGGGTGTTCCGCTGTACCGAAGGACTGCAGAACAAATACGGCAAGTCGCGCGTGTTCGATGCGCCGATCTCCGAAGGCGGGATCGTCGGCGCGGCGGTCGGAATGGGCGCGTACGGGCTGCGCCCGGTGTGCGAGATCCAGTTCGCCGACTATTTCTACCCGGCGTCGGACCAGATCGTGTCGGAAGGCGCGCGGCTGCGCTATCGCTCGGCCGGCCAGTTCACCGCGCCGATGACGATCCGGATGCCGTGCGGCGGCGGCATCTACGGCGGCCAGACGCACAGCCAGAGCCCGGAGGCGATGTTCACGCAGGTGTGCGGGCTGCGCACGGTGATGCCGTCGAATCCGTACGACGCGAAAGGGCTGCTGATCGCGTCGATCGAAAACGACGATCCGGTGATCTTCCTCGAGCCGAAGCGGTTGTACAACGGGCCGTTCGACGGCCATCACGAACGGCCGGTCACGTCGTGGCTCAAGCATCCGGCGAGCGCGGTGCCCGAGGGTTATTACACGGTGCCGCTCGACACGGCCGCCATCGCGCGGCCCGGCAGCGACGTGACGGTGCTGACGTACGGCACGACCGTGCATGTATCGCTCGCCGCCGCCGAGGAGACGGGCATCGACGCGGAGGTGATCGACCTGCGCACGCTGTGGCCGCTCGATCTCGACACGATCGTCGCGTCGGTCCGCAAGACCGGGCGCTGCGTCGTGGTGCACGAGGCGACGCGCACCTGCGGCTTCGGCGCGGAACTCGTTTCGCTGGTTCAGGAACACTGCTTCTACCACCTCGAAGCGCCGGTCGAGCGCACGACGGGCTGGGATACGCCGTATCCGCATGCGCAGGAATGGGCGTACTTTCCGGGGCCGGCCCGGGTCGGTGAAGCGTTGCGACGCGTGATGGAGGCGTGAAATGGGGATTCATGTCATCAAGATGCCGGATATCGGCGAAGGGATCGCCGAGGTCGAGCTGGTGGCCTGGCATGTGGCAGTCGGGCAGACGATCAAGGAAGACCAGCCGCTCGCCGATGTGATGACCGACAAGGCGGCGGTCGAGATTCCGTCGCCGGTGACGGGCAAGGTGATCGAACTGGGCGGCCGGATCGGCGAGATGATGGCGGTCGGCAGCGAGCTGATTCGACTCGAAGTCGAAGGCGACGGCAACCTGAAGGCCGGCGCACCGGTGCGGGAAACAAAGGTAGCAACCGCACCGGTCGCGGCGGCGCCGGCGAAGCCGGCGGTCGACGTGCCGGCCGAGCCGCCTGCACGGCCGACGGCGAGCGACGCTCCGGCGCGGCCGCGTCGTGACGCACCGGCGGC
>NZ_JAAGPK010000177.1:0-237 GCF_017104685.1 Burkholderia sp. Tr-20355
GTTGTAGTGACATGTAAGGACGTATGATGAGGGTTCATGATGGTAGTACGTTGGAGTACGTACGAGAAATACTAAGGTGGACTGATCTGTATTCGGCAGGATAGGCTCTGTGAGCAGTAAGATCAGGAGGGCACAGTAGATGATGAGATCACTGTCGATGATGTGGTAGAGGACCAAGTGTTTGATCACGGGGTGGGGGGGGGGGGGGGGGTGTGGGGGGGGGGTGTTTTTTTTTTT
>NZ_JAAGPK010000178.1:0-14802 GCF_017104685.1 Burkholderia sp. Tr-20355
TCGCGTTTCCGTGCGTCGGTGCGGCCGGCGATCAGGATCGCGACGATCACCGGCAGCGACGGCGGCGCGCCGTCCGCGGCACTGCGGCCGCCGAGGCCGACATGCGTCGCGGGCAGCTCGGTGAGCAGCACGCGCACGGATTCGGCCGGTGCGCCGATCGCGTCGACGGTCGCACCGGTCAGCCGCGCGATCAGCTCGGCCTTGCGTGCGTCGTCATGGCCGGCCGGCAGGAAAACTTCGAGTGTGGGCATGGTGGTCCGGAAAGGTGAAGGTTGCCGGCTCACCTTTGCACTTGCAGCGGTGAACCGGTCGCGGCTTACAGCAGGAAGCCGATCGCGCTGAGTGCTTCGGTCGAGTCGATCAGGCGCACGACCTTCTCCGCGATCCGCATCTCGCCTTCGGCATCGACGTGCAGCGTGTGCGTGACGTCGGCCGCGAACAGCGTCGCGGCGCCGCGCTTGTACGCGACGACGACCTGCGCCGATTTCAGCGCGACGGTGTCGGCGCCGCCGCTTTCCAGCGTGAAGCGCGACACGGTGCGCACCGTGCGCGCCGCGTCGGTCGCCGAGGCCGAATAGCCGGACACCATCCGCTGCACGCGCTTCTCGCGCATGTCGTGGTCGTCGAACACGTAGTTCAGCGTCGCCGCGAAATCGGTCGCATCGGGGTCGATCGGCACCACGTAGTGGCCGGCGGGCTCCCACAGGTCGAGCCAGGCGCGGTAGTCGCGGCGGTCGAGCATCTCGGCTTCGCGCCACACGAATTCGACCGCGCGGGCGAAGGTCTGCTCGGAAAAGAGGGCGTTGCGGTCGTCCATCATCGTTGCTCCATCATCTTGCGCCATTGCTGGTAGGCCTCGCGCATGCCGGTCTCGTCGGTCGCATGGGCGGTCTTTTCGCCGTTCGCGGCGGTCGTTTCGCGGTTCAGCCCGCGGTTCACGAGGATCGGCACGTCGGGGCCCGCATGCGCGCCGCGCTGCACGCGCTCCCACGCTTCCGCGTCGTCGGGGCTGCCGAACCCGAACGGGCCCTGGAAGTGCTCGTGAATCCGCAACCGCTCGCGGTTCGCTTCGTCGGGGCCGCCGTCCATCGCGAGCGCGACGTGGCGAATCTCGGTTTCGTTCGCGGAGATCGGCCGCAGCACGCGGAAGAACGCCATCGACAGCGCGAGGTTCGGGAACAGGTTCAGGTTGAAGCCGACGCCCATCAGCGAGCGCACGATGCGGCGCACCTCGTCCGGCGCGTGACGTTCGGCGAGCGTGGCCGCGAGCGGCGCGAAGCGCTCGGGCAGCGGCGCGCCGTCGTCTTCGTCTAGATCGATCAGCTCGGGCATCAGCACCGCGAGGCTGTGGCCGTTGCCGAGCCCGCGGCAGAACGCGTCCTCGCTCGTCATGAAGCTCGTGATCGCGGCGGCCGTCTCGTCGTCGATCGACTTCATCCACGACTTGTGCACGACCGGAAAGTGGTAGAGATCGGTGGTGTTCTCGAGCTGGATCTTCCAGTTGCCCTTGAACTTGAACTTGTGCTCGCCGTTCGCCTTGATCGGGTAACCGGCGCCCTGTTTCATGAACAGGTCGATCCACGGCTTCGCGCCGCCGAGGAAATCCTCGAGCGGTTCGACGGCGTCGTTGAAGCTCGCGAAGATCAGCCCCTGGTACACGCCGGCGCGCAGCTTCACGAGCGGCAGGTCGCCCTTCTCGCACACGCCTTCGTAGCCGTCGCCGTACGGCAGCGCGCGCAGCGTGCCGTCGAGTGCGTACGACCAGCTGTGATACGGGCACGTGAAGCCTTTCGCGTTGCCCTTGTGCGCTTCGCACACGGTCGCGCCGCGATGGCGGCAGCGGTTCTGCAGCACGTTGATTTCGCCCGTCCTGTCGCGCACGACGATTACCGGCTGGCGGCCGATCGTCGTCGTGATGAAGTCGCCGGGGTTCGGCAGCTCGCTCTCGTGCGCGACCCAGATCCAGGTGCGGTAGAAGATGCGGTCGAGCTCGGCTTCGAACAGCGCGGGGTCGTGATACATCGCGGGCGCGATGCGGTCGGGTTGCACGAGACCGTGCAGCGCACGGGTGTCGATCGTCTGGTAGGCAATGTCGCTCATCGTCGTCGTGGGGAAAGAGCTGCGAAATCGGGCCGCGTCGCGCGCGGCATCGAGTACCCAGTCTCGTCTTCCGCTACATATCCGTCAAATTGATCTAAAATTGGCCGTTCAATAAATGCGGCAAATGATGGAGGCTACAATGACGTCGGTCGATCATCTCGATCTGAACCTGTTGCGCGTATTCCAGGCGATCGTCGAGGAGCGCAGCCTGACGAAGGCCGGCGAGCGGCTTGCGCTGTCGCAGCCGGCCGTCAGCTATTCGCTCGGCCGGCTGCGCACGCTGTTCGACGATCCGCTGTTCGTGCGCACGCGCTCGGGCATGCAGCCGACGCCGGTCGCGCTGGAGCTGGCCGGCATCGTCGGCAAGGCGCTCGACATGGTGCGCGTGGCGCTGCGCTACGCGGAGCGTTTCGATCCGGCCACCAGCACGCGCACGTTCCGGCTGTCGCTGTCGGATGCGGGCGAGATGGCGTACCTGCCGGCGATCTGCCGGGCGCTGCGCGAGCGCGCGCCGCGCGTGACGCTGAGCGTGCAGCCGCTGCCGGTGGAGGAGATCGAGGAAGCGTTGCGGGCGAGCCGGCTGGATTTCGCGATCGGCAACCTGCCGGAGCTGATGCCGCGCACGCGTCACCAGGTGCTGTTCGAGGAAACCTACGTGTGCATGACGGGCCGCCGGCGCGGGTTGCCGGCCGGCGCCGCGCTGGGTCTCGAGCCATTCGTGCGCGCCGCGCACGTCAACGTGAAGTCGGTCGAGCACAGTCATCACGCGCTCGACGACGCATTGCGCGCGCAGGGCGTGGGCCGCAACATCGCGCTGGAAGTCCCGCACTTCGTCGCGCTGCCGAGCGTGCTGTCGGTCACCGATCTCTATGCGACGCTGCCGAGGCGGCTCGCGCAGATCCTGAACCGCGACAACGCGTTCCGCCTCTATGACCTGCCCGTCATGCTGCCGCCCGCACCGGTGACGATGCACTGGCACGAGCATTTCCACGAGGACGAGGGCAATGCGTGGATGCGTGCGCTGCTCGCCGAGATCGTCGAGCGTTTCGACGACGCATGACGGCCGCGAGACGCGCGTCGGACCTCAGAGATCGAGCACCAGCACCGCCGAGCGCGCGCGCGACACGCAGCAGCAGATCACCGTGTTGCTTGCGCGTTCGGCCTTGCTGAGGCAGTGGTCGCGATGATCGGGCTCGCCGTCGAGGACGGGCACCATGCAGGTGCCGCACACGCCTTCGCCGCATGACGTATCGACTTCGATGCCGATGCGCGCGAGCGCGTCGACGATCGACGTGTCGGGCGTCACGCGCACCGATTGTCCGCTGCGTTGCAGCCGTACCTCGAAGCCGTCGATCGGACCGGGATCGGCGCCGGTCTTGCCCGCCTCGGCGGCGACGGGTTCCGCCGAGAAACGTTCGAGATGGATCGAATCGTCGGGCACGCGCGTCGCGGCCGCCGCGACGACCGCATCCATGAACGGCCCCGGGCCGCACGTGTAGACATGCGCGCGAGCATCGATCGGCGCGACGCAGCGGCCGAGTTCGGCCGCGAGCGTATCGGGCTCGACACCGTAGTGGAACGTCACGTGCGGCGCGAACGGCTCGGCCGACAGCGCGTCGACAAAGGCCGCGTGCTCGCGGCTGCGTGCGAAGTAATGCAACTGGTAGCGCGCGCCGCGCTTGTGCAGCGCGTACGCCATCGACAGCAGCGGCGTGATGCCGATGCCGGCCGCGATCAGCACGTGCTCGCTCGCGTCGTCCGTCAGGCGAAACAGGTTGCGCGGCGCGCCGATCGACAGCTCGGCGCCGACGGCCACGTCGTCGTGCAGCGACCGCGAGCCGCCGCGCGACCGCGCTTCCTTCTTCACCGCGAACAGGTAGCTGCCGCGCTCGTCGGGGTCGCCGCACAGCGAGTATTGCCGCGTGATGCCGGACGGCGCGGTGACGTCGATATGGGCGCCCGGTTCGTACGCGTCGAACGGCTGGCCGTCGACGCGCGAAACCCGGAAACAGCGGATGTCCTGCGCCGCGTCGATCAGCGCGTCGATCCGGACCTGGTGGCGGTTCGCTTGCATGGAAAATTCCGTGGGGTGGGGGGAGCGCGGCGCGGCAGGCACCGCGCCGTCATGCGATCGAGAATAGGGACGGGCGTCGCATAAATCAAATCGATTAAAAAGCAATGTCCTAATCAGTGGGGCGGATAATGGTCGGTTGGCGCGATGGCGCTCACCGCACGGCGATCGCGTCGCCCGCGTCGGCTGCCGGCAGCGGCGCCGCCGCTGCCTGGCCGCGTTCGCGATCGAGGCTGCGGCGATAGTGCCGGCAGCCGGCGGCGAGCAGCAGCGCCGCGAGCGTGGCCGCCGCGACGTTGACGATCGACATCGAATGGCCGACCGCGGCCGGCGCGCCGAACACCCGATCGGTGAACAGCGCGACGACGGTCGTGCCGATCCCGAGCGCGATCAGGTTCGACACGAGCAGGAACAGCGCGGAGATCTGCGCGCGCATCTGGTTCGGCGCGAGCGTCTGCATCGCGGCGGTCGACGTCGGCATCGGGAACGACGCGAAGAACATCGCGACGACGAGCATGGCCAGCGACGCCGGCAGGCTGTCGAGCTGCGTGAACAGCGTGGCGGGAATCACCATGCAGGCGGCGCCGAGCGCGCCCGCGCGCATCGGCGCATCGGCACGGCCGCGCCGCAGCAGCCAGTCGTTGAGCCAGCCGCCGCAGAACACGCCAGCCGTGTTCGCGACCAGCAGCACGATGCCGAGCGTGTAGCCGGCTTCGACGGCCGTCATCCCGAAGCGGCGGATATAGAACGCGGGCGTCCAGCTCAGCAGGCAGTACAGCGTCATCGCATAGAACGAGAAACCGAGGTAGTGGCACGAGAAGGTCGCCCGATGCGTGCCGACGAAGCGCAGCGAGTCGCGCATCGACACGCGCCGCACGGCGCCCGAGCGATCCTGCGCGAGCCCCTTGCGCTGCGGGTCGCGCACGGTCGCGGCGAACAGCAGCGCGACGAGGATCCCCGGCAGCCCGACGATCAGGAACGTGACCTGCCATGCATGCACCTGCCCGACGACGGGCAGCGTGAACGCGCTCGCATGCTTGAGCAGCGCGATCACGTAGCCGCCGATCAGGAACGCGACGCCGCCGCCGATGAACGAGCCGAGCGAATACACGGCGATCGCGCGCCCGAGCTTCTCCTTCGGGAAGTAGTCGGCGAGCATCGAATACGCGCCGGGCGACAGCGCGGCCTCGCCGACGCCCACGCCCATCCGCGCGACGAACATCTGCACGAACTGCTGGCTGAGCCCGCATGCGGCCGTCGCGACGCTCCACAGCGCGATGCCGAGCGAGATGATGCGCGGGCGCGCATAACGATCGGCGAGATACGCGACGGGCAGCCCCATCACCGCGTAGAACAGCGAGAACGCGAAGCCGTTGAGCAGGCTGAACTGCGTGTCGGACAGGTGCAGGTCGCGCTTGATCGGCTCGATCATCAGCACGAGGACCTGGCGGTCGACGAACGAAAAGACGTACGCGAGCATGCAGATGACGACGACATACCATTCGTACGTATAGCGCTTGCCGTCGGCAGCGCGGGCCGGGGATGCGGACATGCGGATTCTCCAGGAGCGGGCGGTGGAAAAGCGCGGCAGCGGCCTTGCGGGCCGGGCGCCGTCGCGGCGCGAAAGCGTGCGGGTGACACGATCGGAGACGCAGCGTAGTCGGCCAAATTCGGCTGCCATAGGCGGAGTGACAGCGGCGCCACACGGACATTTACCGACCCGGATAAAGAAAACACCGAGGCCGTGCTCACGGGCCGCCGCGCGGCACGCGTGCGGCGGGGCGCGCGCGCATCATGCGGCGCATCTATAAGCGTTATGGCGCGCATTGCGTCGACATCCGAAATTGTCGTTTCTAGACTCGGCCCGTTTTTGATCGGCAGCGTTGGCCGTTGGCGGCGAACGCGCATCACACCACGCGGCGCGGCGCCGACCGACGCCGGCACTTCTACGGGACGACGAAGATGAACCAACCGAACGGGCGGGCCGACCGGCTTGCCGTACCGCTTGCCGCGCTGCTCGCCTGCGCCGCGCTGCCGGCCGCCGCGCAATCGAGCGTGACGCTCTACGGCCGCATCGATACCGCGGTCGAATACGCGAATGCCGGGCCGAACCATGTGGCGCGCATGGGCAGCGGCAACTTGTGGGCGTCGCAGTGGGGGCTGAAGGGCGTCGAGGATCTCGGCGGCGGCTACGCGACGATCTTCAAGCTCGAGGACGGTTTCAACGCGGGCAGCGGCGCGCTGTCGAACGGCAGCGCGCTGTTCGGCCGCGAAGCGTGGGTCGGCATCACGGGGCCGTTCGGCGGCGTGCAGTTCGGCGAGCTTTACACGATCCTGCATACGACGCTCGTCACGTACAGCCTGCCGGGCCTCGGCGCGGGGCTCGCGTGGGGCAACGCGACCAACAATTTCGTCGGCCCCGCGTTCCTGCGCGTGCGCAACGCGATGCGCTACACGTCGCCGCGCTACGCGGGCTTCATGCTGCGCGCGATGGCCGCGCGCGGCACCAACGGCGCGGCCGGGCAGCCGGCGACGCTCGGCGACACGTATGGCGCGGGCATCAACTACGTGCGCGGCGGCCTGTCGGTCGACGTCGACTACATGCAGCAGAAGTTCAGCCCCGTGGCGGCCTCCGCGCTCGGCGACACCAGCCCGGCCGCGAACGGCAACTACACGCTCGGCGCGATTTCGTACGACTTCAACGTCGTGAAGGTCGCCGCGCTGTACCTGCGCCATCGCGGCGGCCCCGACGTCGCGGCCGCGATCGACAGCCAGAGCGCGTATCCGCACAGCGACATCATGGAGCTGAGCGCGACGGTGCCGATCGGGCGCGCGTCGCTGCTGTTGAGCGTCGGCCATTACCGGAAGGTCGCGGACAGCGACGGCAATGCCGATTCGTACGGCATCCGGTTCGACTATCCGCTGTCGAAGCGCACGGTGCTGTACACGGGCGCCGCGATGGTGCGCAACGGCGCGCATGCGCGCTTCGTCGTCAACGGCGCGGCGGGCGGCGGCGTCGCGGTCGCCAGGCCGGGCGCCACCGCCAGCTCGATCGTCGCGGGCATCCTCACGGCGTTCTGAGCGTCTCGCCCGCGCCGCGCCCGCTCGCGCCGCTACGCGCAGGCGGGCGGCTGCGGCGCGAGCCATGCGTCGAACGGCGCCTGCTCGCCGATGTTGAACAGCTCGAGCAGCAGCGCGCGCAGCCAGCGGTGGCCGGGGTCCGCGTCGAAGCGCCGGTGCCAGTACGCGTTGACGGCCCATTCGCCGGCACCCGCGATCTCGTACAGCGCGCACGGCTGCCGCGCGGCGAACGTGATCGCGATCGTCTCCGGCAGGATCAGCGCGTAATCGCCGTGCTGCAGCAGCGCGGGCACCACCATGAAATCGGGCAACGCGGCGCGCACGCGCGGCATCAGCGCGTGCCGTTCGAGCAGTTGCATCGACTGCGGATGCGACGTGACCGCGACGAAGCGCAGCGCCTCGGGCGCGGCGCCGTCGAGCACGAAATCGTCGGGCAGCCCGGCGCGCCGCGCGGTGCGGCGCGGCATCAGCAGCACGCAGCGCTCGTGCAGCAGCGCGGTGCGCTGGAAGTGGCTCGATGCGTCGGCGAAATGCCCGAGCGCGAAGTCGATGCGCCCCGATTCGAGCGCGACGTTGAGCTGGCATTCGTCGACGTGCAGCGTCTCGATCACCGCGCCCGGCGCGCGGCGGTCGAACGCGGCGAGCAGCGTCGGCAGGAACGCGCTCGCCGCGAAATCGCTCATATGCAGGCGGAACACGCGCTGCGTGCTGTCGGGCGTGAAACGCGACCCTTCGTCGAGCACGTCCTGCAGGATCGCGAGCGCCTTGTCGACCGAGATCGCGAGCCGCTGCGCGCGCGGCGTCGGTTCGACGCCGGTGCCGGTGCGCACGAACAGCGCGTCGCGGAACATCAACCGCAGCCGGCCGAGCGCATGGCTGACCGACGGCTGCGTGACGCCGAGCCGTAGCGCCGCGCGGCCCACGTGCCGCTCCTCGTAGACCGCGCGAAACGTCTTCAACAGGTTGAGATCGAGATCCTGCACGCGCAAGCCGTCGGGCGAGTCGGCGTCGTGCGATGAAGGTTCGGGGCGGGCCGGCGTCAGCGGGCGGCCGGTTGCGGCGTGCATCATCGTGTCTGCCTCGCGGTAACGGAAGGCGCATGGCCGTAACGCCGCGCATAGGCCTTCGCGAAATGGCCGAAACCGTGGACGCCGTGCGCGATCAGCACGTCGGTCACGCTGCGCGCGTCGCCGCGTTGCAGCGCCGCGTGTACGGCCGTGAGCCGGCGTTCGCGCACGTACGCGGCGGGGGTGGTGTCCAGGAACGCGCGGAACGCGTGCTGCAGCGTGCGCGGGGCGACGCCCGCGACGGCCGCCAGCGCGGCGAGCACGAGCGGCTCGCCGAGATGCGCATCGACGTGGTCGCACGCGCGGCGCACGTATGCCGGCAGCGGCGGCGTACGGTGCGCGAGCGCGTCGCTGTACGCATGCGGCAGGTGCGTGAGCAGCAGCGACATCAGCCACGCGGTGAGGTCCGCGCCGAATATGGGCGACGCGGTGCCGATGCCCGGCTGGGCGCCCAGCCGGCACAGGTATTCGAAGGTGGGCAAGACGAGCGCGGCGCCCGTGTCGCCGCTCGCGAGCGCGAACTGCAGCGGCCGCGTGAGTGTCGTCTGCAGCATGTCCTGCAGCTTGCGTTCGAGCGCGCCGCGCTCGAGGCGCAGCACGAGATTGCGGCAATCGGGGCTCGTGCGCAGGCGGCTCGCGCGCGCGGGCGACGACACCGTCAGCTCGCCGGGGCCCGCGCGCGCAACGACATTGCCGGCCCGCAGCTCGCACGCGCCGGCGAGCGTCAGCCTGAACAGGAAATGATCGGCGTCGTCGCCGAACTCGATGTGCGTTTCGCGGCCGTAGCAGAGTTCAAGCAGCGCGCCGTGGTGCAGCGGCACTTCGTACAGCTCCGCATGAAACGGATCGCGGCCGCACGCGGCCATCCGGTGCGGCCCGAGCCGGTGCGCGACCGCGCGTTCGACGTCGTCGGGCGCCTGCAGCGTGCCGAGCCGGTTCGGCGCATGGCGGGAAAGGGCGATGTCCATTCGTAGACCTCGTGGCGGATGCCGGGGCGCGGCGGGATGCGCGGCGCCGCGATTGCGTTGCGCGAACGGGTGTGTCGTTGCGCGTTTTGAAGCGACGCGGCGCGGGCCGCCGCGTAGTCTCGGAAACACTCAATCACCGGGAGACGGCAATGAAGGTATGTGTTCTGGGCGGCGGCCACGGCTGCCATGCGGCGGCCATCGACCTGCTCGAGAAGGGCCACGACGTGACGTGGTGGCGGCGCGACCGGGAGCCGCACGCGCGGCTGCGCGAGCTTGGCGTGCTGAACGTGACCGACTATCGCGGCAAGCGCGCGGTGACGCTCGGCGATGCGCCTGGCGCGATCCGCCTGACCGACGATCTCGCGGCCGCACTGCGCGGCGCGCGGCTCGTCGTGGTGCCGCTGCCGTCCACGTCGCACGATGCACTCGCCGCGCAGGTCGCGCCGCTGCTGGCGGACGGCCAGGTCGTGTTCCTGCCGCCGGGCACGTTCGGCAGCTTCGTGTTCGCGCGCGCGGCGGCCGATGCCGGCAACCGTTCGCGCGTCGCGTTCGCCGAAACGGGCACGCTGCCGTATCTCGTGCGCAAGCATGGCGACAACGAGGTGGTGATCAGCGCCTATGCGACGCGCCTGCCGACCGGCGTGTTGCCGGCGAGCGCGGCCGGCTGGGCGTTCGACGTGCTGCGCGCGGGCTATCCGTCGGTCGAGCCGGTCGAGGATGCGTTGTCCGGCGCGCTGATGAACGCAGGCCCGGTGATCCATCCGCCGTTGATCCTGATGAACGCCGGGCCGCTCGAGCACTTCGACGCGTGGGACATCCACAACGAGGGCACGCAGCCGTCGATCCGCCGCGTGACGAACGCGCTCGACGCCGAGCGCATCGCGGTGCGCGAGGCGCTCGGTTACCGCGCGCCGCATTTCCCGCTCGCGGATCACTACGCGGCCGAAGGGGACGAGTGGATGTACGGGCGCGGCGCGCACGGCAAGCTGACCGAGAGCGGCGACTGGCGCGAGAAGATCGATCTGCGCACGCATCGCTACATGCTCGAGGACACCCGGCTCGGGCTGTCGTTCGTCGTGTCGTGCGGGCGCCGGGCCGGCGTGCCGACGCCGGTCGCGCAGGGGCTGCTGAGCATCGCGAGCGCGGTCGCGGAGCGCGACCTGTACGCGGAAGGCCGCACGCTGGAGCGGCTCGGGCTGGCCGCGCTGTCGAACGACGCGCTGCGCGCGCTGCTCGACAACGGGTACGCGGCATGAAGGCGGCCGCCGATGTGACGCGCATCCACGTGCTCGGCGCGGGGCGCATGGGGCAGGGGATCGCGCTCGTGTTCGCGTACGCGGGCCTCGACGTGACGCTGATCGACTTCAAGCGGCGCGATGCGGCCGGCTGGCGCGCGTTCGGCGAGCGCACGCGCGACGGGATCGCCGGGCCGCTGCACGCGCAGGTCGCGCTCGGCGGCATCGATGCCGCGCAGGCCGCAGCGGTCGTCGCGCGCATCGCGCTCGTCTCGCACGACGGCGCGGCGGACGCGGTGCGTGACGCCGATGTCGTGTTCGAGGCGCTGCCCGAGGTGCTGGACGCGAAAGCCGAGGCGCTGCGCTGGCTCGGCGAGCACGTCGATGCGCGGGCAACGATCGCGTCGACCACATCGACGTTCGTCGTCACGGAACTGCAACGCCATGTCACGCATCCCGCGCGGATGCTGAACGCGCACTGGCTCAATCCCGCGCTGCTGATGCCGCTCGTCGAGATCAGCCGCAGCGACGCGACGGATCCGTCCGTCGTCGACATGCTTGCCGCGCTGCTCGGACGCGTCGGCAAGAAGCCGGTAATCTGCGGGCCGGCGCCCGGCTATATCGTGCCGCGCATCCAGGCGCTTGCGATGAACGAGGCCGCGCGGATGGTCGAGGAGGGCGTCGCCAGCGCCGAGGATATCGACACGGCGATCCGCACCGGCTTCGGGCCACGCTTCGCGGTGCTCGGGCTGCTCGAATTCATCGACTGGGGCGGCTGCGACATCCTGTACTACGCGTCGCGGTATCTGGCCGGCGAGATCGGCCCGCGCTTCGCCCCGGCCGCGAGCGTCGTGCGCAACATGGAAGCCGGGCGCGACGGCGTGCGTACCGGCGCGGGTTTCCACGACTATGCGGACGTCGACGTCCCCGCGTACATGCGGCAGCGGCTCGGCGAATTCGCGCGGCTGCTCGAGCACCTGGGGCTCGCGCCGGCGTTCGACGGCGCGCGGCGCGACGCCGGGCGCTGACCGTCGCGCGATCATGCGGCGTCGCCGCGTGAGCCGTCGGCGTGCGGGGTGCGCGTCTCGCGCATCACGCACAGGGTCGCGACGGTCACGAGGCCGAGCGCGACGAGGAACAGCGACACGGGCCACGACGCGTGATAGCGCGCGAGCAGCGCGGTGGCGATCAGCGGCGACATCCCGCCCGCGAAGATCGACGCGACCTCATGCCCGAGCGCGACGCCCGAGTAGCGTACCTCGGTGCTGAACAGCTCGCCGACGAGCGCGGGCAGCGTACCGATCATCGCGCCGTGGCTCACGGCCGTGCCGACCGTCAGCGCGAGCCAGACGAGCGGCGTCGCGCGCGTATCGAGCAGCCAGAAGAACGGAAACGCGCATGCGACGAGGCTCAGCGCGCCGATCAGGTACACGGGCTTGCGGCCGATCCGGTCGGACAGCCGGCCCCACGCGAGCATCGCGCCCATCTCGACGATCATCGCGATCATCACGCCGGTCAGCATCACGCCGTTCGGGATGCCGAGGTACTTGCCGTAGACGAGCGAGAACGCGAGAAAGATGTACGCACCGCCGTTCTCGGCCACGCGCAGCCCCATCGCGAGCAGGATTTCCTTTGGATGGCGGCGGATGCACTCGACGATCGGCAGATGCGTGTGCGCGCCGCGCTGGCCGGCCTGCTCGAAGTCGCGGCTTTCCGGCAGGTGGCGGCGGATATAGATGCCGATCGCGAAGATGACGATGCTCGCGAGGAACGGCAGCCGCCAGCCCCAGCTGCGGAACAGGTCGTCCGGCAGCGTCTGCGCGGCCAGGAACGCGGCCGACGACAGGACGAAGCCGCCGCCCACGCCGAGCTGGCTCCACGCCGCGTAGTAGCCGCGCTGCTCGGGCGGCGCGTTCTCGCTGATCATCAGTACGCCGCCGCCCCATTCGCCGCCGGACGCGATGCCCTGCAGCAGGCGCAGCACGACGAGCGCGGCCGGCGCCCACAACCCGATCTGCGCATAGGTCGGCAGCAGGCCGATCGCGAAGGTCGACGCGCCCATGATCAGCAGCGTCCACACGAGCGACGCCTTGCGCCCGTAACGATCGCCGATGTGGCCGAACACGATCCCGCCGAGCGGGCGCGCGACGAAGCCGAGCGCGAACGCCGCGAACGCGGCGAGGCTGCCCGCGAGCGGCGATGCGCCGGGCGGAAAGAACACATGGCCGAACACGAGCGCGGCAGCCGTGCCGTACACGAAGAAGTCATACCACTCCATCGCGTTGCCGGCGACGGAGGCGATGACGATCCGGCGCAGCTGCCGGTCGGCGAGCGGCCGGGCGGCGCTCGGGGATTGCACGGTGTCGGTCGGGTACATGGCGGACTCTGAAGGGGGCGGGCGCGTGCCGTCTCGTGCAGCACTGCGGGCTAGTGTTGTCGGTCCGCCGCGTCCCGGTCAAATCCGCAGAAAAAGGGGAGTGTCATCACTCCCGCAAATGATGGTCGCGGCGCGCGGTCCCGTGCCGCCGCGCGCCGGGGCCGGTTACCGCTCGATCTGCCGGTTCCAGCGCGTATCCCACTGCGCGCGGCGCGCGTTGATCGCGGCCCAGTCGACCACCGTCACCTTGCGCACGAGATCGTCGACGTTGCCGAGGCTCTGCTGCATCGCGGCAGGCATCTTCGCGAGGCGGTTGGTCGGGATCTGCTTGCCGGCCTCGGCCGCCTTCGTCTGCGCGGGCGCGGACAGCAGGAACTGCGCGAGCTTCTGCGCGAGCTGCGGATCGGGGTTGTTCGCGACCACGCACAGGTCGACGAGCAGCAGCACGGGGCCTTCCTTCGGGTTCGCGTACGCGACGGGAATGCCCTTGTCCTGCAGGTCGCCGACGCCGGTCGGCGTGAGCGGGAACAAGCCGGCTTCGCCGGTCTGCACCATCTCGGAGATCTTCGCCGAGTTCGGGATGTACTCGACGACGTTCGGCCCGACCGTGCTCGCCCACTTGCTGAAGCCGGGCTCGACATTCTGCTCGTTGCCGCCCAGCAGCCGGTTGATCGCGAGGAAGCCGTGCAGCCCGAACGTGCTGCTCGACGCCGACTGGAACACGACCTTGCCCTTGTATTTCGGGTCGGCGAAGTCCATCCACGACGTCGGCGGCGCCCAGCCTTTCTCCGTGAACAGTTTCCGGTTGTACGCGATGCCGGTCATCCCGAGCTGCACGCCCGCGCCGACGTCGTCCTTCATCCGCGCGAACGGATACAGCTCCTTCAGCACCGGCGAATCGTCGAGCTTCTGGCAGACGCCGAGGCTGACCGCGCGCGCCATCACGCCGTCGTCGAGGAACGCGACGTGGATCTGCGGTTTGTTGCGGTTCGCGAGCAGCTTCGCGAGCACGTCCGACGACGTGCCGGGCACGACGACCACCTTCACGTTGTTCGCTTTCTCGAAGTCGGGCAGCACCTGGCTCGTATAGGCCTTCTCCATCGGCCCGCCGTTCATGCCGACGTAGATCGTCTTCGTTTGCGCGAACGCGGGCGCGCCGGCGCCCGCGAGGCAGAGGGCGGCGGCCGCCGCGATCGTTCCGAGCAGTTTCATTTGTGGGTCTCCTCTTGACGGAAAGGGGCGGTCGGCGCGGTTTGCGGTGCGAAGCGGCCGATCGAGAATGCATCGAGTGGCGTGGCGGTTTCGCCGGTCGTGACGAGGTCGGCGAGCACGTCGCCGACGCCCGGCGCGAGCAGGAAGCCGCCGCCGGAAAAGCCGAACGCATGCAGCAGGCGCGGGGTCGTGCGGCTCGCGCCGATGATTGGGTTGTGGTCGGGCGTGCAGCCTTCGACGCCGCTCCAGGTGCGGATCAGCAGCGCATCGCGCAGCGCGGGCAGCAGCGCGCACGCGTCGCGCATCACGGCGCGCGTCGTATCGACCGACGGCTGGCCGAATTCGCCGTCGCCGCGGCCGCGCCCGCCGCCGATCACGCAGTTGCCGCGCGCGACCTGCCGCGCGTACACGCCGCCGCCGTATACGCCGAGGTTGTGCGTGATGAACGGCGGCAGCGGTTCGGTCACCCACATGTTCGGGTAGATCGGCTCCATCGGCACGGCTTCGCCGAAGCGTTCGGCGATCGTGTTCGCCCACGCGCCGGCCGAGTTGATCAGCCACGTCGCGGTGCATGCGCGGCCGCCGGCCTGAAAGTGAAAGCGCGCGCCGTCGTGGTGCACGTCGTCGACGGGCGTGTGCTCGAACACGTCCGCGCCCGCCGCGCGGGCCGCGCGCGCGAACGCGGGCGACA